>JAYVPA010000119.1:0-5465 GCA_043757615.1 Sphingobacteriales bacterium
GGAAAAATAGTAGACACACCACCGATGGATACTTCCTTGCGTTATGAAGAAAATCAGGCAACTGCGCAATTTGAAACTGTATTCAATTTTGACAGAGAAGAAGGTATTTTGCGTGCAGCAGAAAAATGTAACGGCAGCGGTGACTGCCGCAAGCTGCCCGGCAGTGGGGGCACGATGTGTCCATCCTACATGGCAACGCGTAACGAGAAAGATACAACGCGCGCGCGCGCAAATATTTTAAGAGATTTTTTATCTAATTCTGAGCAGCCGAATAAATTCAATCATAAGGAAATTTATGAAGTGATGGATTTATGTCTGAGCTGTAAAGGCTGTACGTCGGAATGTCCGTCGAATGTAGATATCACTACATTAAAAGCAGAATTTTTGCATCAATATTATAAAGACAATGGTGTGCCTTTGCGCACAAAAGCTATTGCGAATATTGGCAAGCTGAGTAAACTGGCAATGCTGTTTCCGTCACTGAGTAATTTTGGGTTAAGTAATAAATACACCTCCAAACTCTTAAAGAAGATTCTGAAGATTGCACCTAATCGTTCAATGCCATTGTACTATAAAGAAACATTATTAAGCTGGTACAAAAAGAATCAAAAGGAACTGGAATTAAAAACTGAACAGAAAGGCAAAGTATATTTTTTCTTTGATGAGTTTACAAATTACAACGATGTTGAAATAGGAATTAAATCCATGAAACTCCTGACGAGATTGGGATATGAAGTAGCTTATATTGAACATGCAGATAGTGGTCGTGCGCATTTGTCAAAAGGATTAGTTTTGGAAGCGCAGAAACTGGCAAAAGAAAATGTAAGTATTTTCAGAACATGGATTAATAATGATGTACCGTTAATTGGAATTGAGCCTTCTGCTATTTTATCTTTTAGGGATGAATACATAAGACTAGTAAATAAAGAAGATATTCCTGCTGCAAAAAAATTAGCAGAGAATTGTTTTATTATCGATGAATTTATCGCAAAAGAAATTCAGAAAGGAAATATTACCTCTAAACAATTTACTACAGCAGCAAAACACATAAAACTGCACGGACATTGTCACCAAAAAGCATTATCATCTGTAGATGCTTCTATACAATTAATGAGTTTGCCGGAAAATTATCACGTAGAAAATATACCAAGCGGCTGCTGCGGTATGGCAGGAAGCTTCGGTTATGAAAAAGAACATTTTGATGTATCTATGCAGGTAGGTGAATTGGTCTTATTTCCTGCTGTCCGTAATGCAGAAGCAGAAACCATCATTGCAGCCCCGGGCACCAGTTGCCGTCATCAAATAAAAGATGGTACACAAAAACATGCATTACATCCGGTGGAGGTGTTATATGATGCATTGATGTGATAAAATGTATTTTTAGAATAATAAAATCAATTAATTATCAATTGCTTACATCGACTCTTCATCAAATTTTCACATTTCTTGTCATAAATCAATCCTTATACCACTGAAAATGGTTAGTTTAGTATTACGTAAATGTAAAGAGACCCATGCAGAGTGTTCAAATCTATACCGTAAAAACCATCATTAGCGTTTTTAGAAAAAGTTTATTCGTCCACAAAACAGAGCCGAACACCATCAGGGTGGGTTTTGAAAGAGTATCGAATCTGACAAAATTTCCACGGTTTGTTACCAAACAAGAAGTAAAATATGCCGGTTGTGATGCCGCCTGGTTTACTCCGGATGGTTACGGAAAATCAAAAACTATTTTATACCTGCACGGCGGCGGTTATGTCATGGGTTCCTATAACACACACAGAGCCTTAATCGGAAGAATTGCACGCGCCTCAGGTTGTAAAACATTGGCAATAAATTATAGAAAAGCACCCGAAAATAAATATCCATTGGCATTACAGGATGCCCTGACAACCTACAAACAAATGGTGGCAGAAGGATATGAAAATATATTTATCATGGGTGATTCGGCAGGCGGCGGATTAACATTGGCATTATTGCAACTCATCAGAAAGCAACGCTTACAAAAAGCAGCGGGCGCTGTATTGTTATCACCCTGGACGGATCTGACAATGAGCGGTGAAAGTATCAAAACTAAAAAAGATATAGATTCATTAATCACACCGGAATTATTAGAAATTTTTTCTAAAAGATATTATGGAGATGAAGACCCGACGAATCCATTAATCTCCCCACACTTTGCAGATGTAAAAGGCTTTCCGCCGACATTAATACAAGTGGGAGGCCATGAAGTATTGTTCGACGATTCTATCCGTATGGCAAAAAAAATGAATAAAGCAGGTGTAAAAGTGCAATTGGAAATTTATGAAAATATGATGCACGTCTGGCAGTTCTTTGGTGGCATTGTGCCGGAAGCTAATAAGGCAATTGATGAAATTGGTGAATTCGTTAAATCAATAAGCGTTACAACAAAAGCAGATAAACTGGATACCATGGCTGTTTATTAATATTACAAAAGCATTTCTTAAATTCATAATTCAAAACTCATAATTCAAAATTCCAGATGGAATATCTCGATATCAACAAACGAAAAATAGTTTGTCCGCAATGCGGCAGCAATGATTTTAAAGATGTTGATACTTTTCATATCGAATGCACACATTGCGGTACTCAAGTAGATACTACCATAACGCTTACAGATGATACCAACCAGAATATGGAGATTAAAGACGGTGCTGATGTGCAGATAACTAAAAATGCACACGTCAAAATTAAAGGGGGTTTGGAAATCACGGGCGGCACGCTTATCATTAAAGACGGCGGCAGTCTTGAAATCGGATAAAGACATCTCTATAAATCTTATAAAATCAATAGAACACGGATTAATATGATTCTTAAGATTCTCTGTCTTATAAATCATAATTATCTTGAGAATCCGTGTTCATTAGAATCAGGTTCTTATAAAATTTAGATTAAGCCTTTGCTTCTCTGCTTTCTTTGCGTGAAATAAAATTGTAAATTGTGCAATAAATAAAGTTGTGTCTGCACAAATCCTTACATACAAGCAACCGATTACGTTAGAATGCGGTATCACGTTTCCAAAAACAGATATAGCATATTCTACATTTGGTGAAATGAATGCGGATAAATCTAATGTAGTATGGATTTGTCATGCCTTCTCTGCGAATTCCGATCCAACGGAATGGTGGCCGGGTATGGTAGGTGAAGGTTTGTTTATCGACCCAAAAAAATATTTTATTGTTTGTGCAAACATGCTGGGTTCCTGTTACGGCACCACCGGACCCTTATCTGTTAATGAAGAAACAGGTAAAAAATATCACAACCATTTTCCTGTGGTTACGGTTCGTGATATGGTGCAAACATTGACCATTCTGCGTAAACATCTCGGTATAGAAAAAATATTTTTCGCTTGTGGTTTTTCTATGGGAGGACAACAATTGCTGGAATTTGTCATTCAGGAGCCGGATATTTTTGATAATATTTTATTAGGCGCTACAAACATCCAACACTCACCCTGGGGAATAGCGTTTAATGAATCACAGCGCATGGCAATTGAAGCAGATAATACATTCGGCGATGAAAGTGATGATGCGGGCATAAACGGAATGAAAGCTGCCCGTAGTATCGGGTTGATTTCTTACAGGAATTATAAAGCATACAATAAAAGACAGGAAGATCCGGATACATCAAGGCTGGAGAATTTCAAAGCAGCTTCCTATCAGCGTTATCAGGGTGAAAAACTGGCGAAGCGTTTTAACGCCTATTCTTATTATATTTTATCCAAAGCGATGGATAACCATAATATTACGCGTGGTCGCAACAATGCAAAAGAAGTACTGTCTTCTGTAAAATGTAATACGCTTGTGTTGGGAATTACTTCAGATTTTTTATATCCGCTGGAAGAGCAGCAATTATTGGCATCTCTGATACCGCACAGTTTATTTGTAGAAATCAATTCCGATTATGGGCATGATGGTTTCTTGATCGAAAACGAACAGATGTCAAAAATCCTTAGTGCGTTTTTAAAAGTATAATTATATTTTTTTAAGTTCTACGCTTTGTTCATACCTGAAAATATTATCCGGATCATATTGCTGTTTTATATCCTGAAGCTTTGAGTAATTCTCATTGTAATATGCGTTTTGCCAGTCTTTAAAATTGATATCGGGATAATTACGATATTGGGTTTGTATCCCGTTATTTTTAAAGATGGATTGCACTTCTTCAAAAGCTGTTACAAATTTTTCTGTCTGTGAGGGTGATTCCCAATACGTTTGGAGCTCTGATAAATACGGATATTCCCTGTGCGGATATGCAGATGTTTCTTTAAAACTTAGTTGATTGATATTTCCTCCCAATGTATTTATTTGGTAAATCATACGTGGTGTGTCAATCACTTTTTGTAAAATATTTTTTATAAACGGAAGTATGTTTTCGTAATCAGTATATAAACCTGCAGATGAATTTTTAAAAAAAGTAGGAGCACTTTGTCCGCGAAAAACTTTTAAGGATTCCGCTAAGGGTTTAGGTTTTCCTAAAGTAATAGTGTCTACGAATGGTGAAAGCTCATTCTTAAATTGCTGAACAACACTCGGGTTGGTTTCATAATCTGTCAATAAAATATAAATGGTCTTGCTATTTAAGACAAACGCAGAGAAACAGGATAGCGGCAACGACTTGGTAAGTGCGAACCATTTTTCTAAAATAGTTTGTGCTTTTTCTACGTCTACTTTATGCAGTTTAAAACGATGACTTGTAAAGTGTGCCGGCGCATCATAAGTTTTAAATATCATTTCAGTAATTATACCAAAATTCCCATTGCCGCCGCCTTTGCAAGCCCATAATAAATCAGGATTATCTTTGGAGTTGTGAATATTTCCGTCACCATCTACCATCGTAAACTCTAATAAACTATCACACGTTAATCCATATTTTCTGCTGAAGAATCCATACCCGCCACCGAGCGCTAATCCGCCAACGCCAACACCGCCACAAGAACCTGCAGGAACAATTTTTCCTTTTGGTAAAGTCTCATCATACAATCTTGCTAATGTGCAGCCAGGTTCAACTTTCACTTTATAATCATCCCGCCATTCAATTTTGTTCATACCGGAAAGATTGACAACCAAACCCTCATTATTAGAGGAATAGCCTTCAAAACAATGGCCGCCGCTTTTTACAGAAACAACTAATTTATTTTGTTTCGCATATTTTATCGCTTCAGATACACCATTCGTGTTTTTGCATTGCGCAATCGTTCGTGGAAATTTTTGTATTCTTTTATTGAAACCGGTGCGCAACGATTCATAAGCAGCTTCTCCTTTTTGGTGAAACGTTACATTTTCTGAAGATGAAATTGCAGTTGAATCATTAATAGCATTTGTTGTGTCCTTATTTTTTGTTTCAGTAGTATTTTCTGTTTCAGTTGTTTTGTTATTTGTCTGACAAGAACTGATATACAAACCTACGCCACCTAACGTGGTCAGTTTTATGAAATCTTTTCT
>JAYVPA010000120.1:0-20831 GCA_043757615.1 Sphingobacteriales bacterium
ACCGGTTGCAAAAAGTCGCTGAGCATAAATATATGTTTGAACAAATTTAGTGCTCTGTAATTGCAGGAAAACTAAAATTACTCAACGTGTGTTGATTAATGAATCGAATGTTCTTATAATCTATAAGGAAAGTATCAACTAGCAACTATAAAAATTTAAATTTTATTTCTATTGAATTTCACTGTGTATAAATAAAGTTGAAAGGTATTTATGGAATTTGACCTTCTTTTGTATCTCAATAGTAAAAGCAACAGATTATGTTAGTTAAATCTTTTGGAAGTGCTGTATTTGGAGTGGATGCCGTAACCATAACGGTTGAAGTAAATATTTGTAAAGGTCGGCATTATTTTTTAGTTGGTCTGCCCGATAATGCTGTTAAAGAAAGTTGGAGTAGGGTAGAAAGCGCTTTGCGTGTAAATAAATACAATATGCCCAGAATCCGGATTATTATCAATATGTCTCCGGCAGATATTCGTAAAGAAGGTTCTGCATATGATTTGCCTATTGCTATTGGAATTTTAGCAGCTTCTGAACAATTAAAGACTGAACATCTTTCAAAGTACATAATCATGGGGGAATTATCATTAGACGGCACTTTGCAACCTATAAAAGGCACTTTGCCCATTGCCATTCAGGCACAGAAAGATGGATTTGAAGGAATTATCATACCTAAACAAAATGCCCGGGAAGGAGCTATCGTAAATGGCTTAAAAGTTTATGGTGTGGAACATCTGAATGAGGTTGTAGATTTCTTATCTGATAATAAAAAACTGGAACCGACTTATGTAAATATCAAAGAAGAATTTTATTCAAGCACTGAATTTGCTGATGTTGACTTTTCTGATGTCAAAGGACAGGAAAATATCAAACGAGCATTGGAGATTGCTGCTGCAGGCGGACATAATGTGATCCTGATTGGTCCTCCCGGTGCCGGGAAAACAATGCTTGCAAAACGATTGCCTTCCATCCTACCACCTCTTACTATACAGGAAGCTTTAGAGACTACTAAAATTCATTCTGTAGCGGGAAAGCTAAAACGAGAAGCTTCTTTGATGTATCAGCGTCCATTTCGTTCCCCGCATCATACCATTTCAGATGTGGCTCTTGTTGGTGGTGGCAGTTACCCTCAACCCGGTGAAATATCTTTAGCACATAATGGTGTTTTATTTTTAGATGAATTACCTGAATTTAAACGGACTGTTCTTGAAGTAATGAGACAGCCCATGGAAGAGCGTAAAGTCACCATCTCCCGTGCACGCTTATCCATAGATTTTCTGGCAAGTTTTATTTTGGTTGCCAGTATGAATCCGTGCAACTGTGGTTATTATAATCATCCGACTAAGGTTTGTATGTGTCCACCCGGTTCTGTACAAAAATATTTAAATAAAGTATCCGGACCGTTATTAGACAGAATCGATTTACATGTTGAAGTGACGCCTGTTGATTTAAACGATTTATCTTCTAACAGACAATCAGAAAAAAGTAATACAATTAGACAGCGTGTTATAACTGCACGAAATATTCAAATTGAACGCTTCAAAGAAAAAGAAATTTACTGTAACGCACAGATGAGTACAAAATTAACAAGAAGTATTTGTGAATTAGATACAGATTCACAAAACCTATTAAACAATGCTATGAAGAAATTAGGATTATCGGCTCGTGCTTATGAACGAATTATTCGTGTTGCACGCACCATTGCTGACTTATCTGATTCTCGTGCTATATATCCTGAACATTTAGCTGAAGCGATTCAATTCAGAAGTTTAGACAGAGATAATTGGGCCGGATAAAAGCATACATCTAAGTATCATTAATCACCACAAATCTTTTTTCATCAAAATTCCTCTATTAAAGAATGCCGCATCAATTAGTGGACATATGAAATATTAGGCACTGGTCCCTGACAAAAATCTGTATTTTCTGAATACGACGGTTTTCTTTAAAAAACTGACGGTATCAGAAAGACAGGTCAATATGCTCAACGGGCATCCAAGTAAAAAGATTAACCGAATGGTGCAGATAGTCTATATAAAATGATCTTAACATCCCAATTATAATATATTATGAATTTTTTGTGTATACCTTTCTAAATAAAATGGAGAAAATATATAAAACACTGAATTCTTTTGTTTTAATATGTTTACGTTTTACCATAATCAGATTTCTTTCTTATTGAGAGACAACAACTAGTTGGATTCATAATTTTTTTTGAAAAATATTTTATTTAATGGTTTTTACTTGCGACTTTTGATAAAATCATAAAATTATCCGATGAGCGTTAAACAGCATATTCCAAATTTACTGACTTTATTAAATTTATTTTCCGGCTGCTGCGGCATTGTAGCATGCATGCAAAATCAATATTTTATAGTTCCGATATTTATAGGTATTTCTTTATTGGCTGATTTTCTGGATGGTTTTGTGGCGCGCGCATTAAATGTAAAATCAGACTTAGGCGGACAATTAGATTCACTGGCAGACATGACTACCTTTGGTGTATTACCGGGTATGATGTTGTTTAGCATTATAAATGCAAAGAGTAATTTCTTATCAGGCATGACTACAGAAACACCAAATGTATTAACTCAAAATCAATTACCATTATTAGGATTTATTTATACCATTTTTGCTTGTTTACGTTTAGCAAAGTTTAATTTAGATACTCGACAGACAGTTAATTTTATTGGCTTGAATACACCTTCAGCTGCCATTTTTGTTTTAGGTTTTTATATGCATTTTTTTACGAAATGGCAATTTGAAAGCAATTGGGATTATGCTATTTATTCAAAGATTGCGGCAATGATTTTTCCTTTCGTATTAGCATTCTTAATGGTAGCAGAATTTCCCATGTTCAGCATGAAAGGAAATCTTTTTAGCTGGCATCAAAATAAGCTGAGAGTTATATTTTTAATCACAGCAATTCCTCAACTTATCTTTTTAAGATGGCTGGGATTGAGTACGGTGATTATAAGCTATGTGGTATTCGCGCTATTGAATAATATTTCTGAGAAGAAAAGTATCTAAGAAAATTAAGCTTCTTTTTCATTCAGAATCTGCAATGCAGCTTCTTCATCAGTTGAGTTAACCATCAACTCAAAATTAGCAATACCAAATTGTAGTTGAGCTACATGCTCGTTTTTGACAAAACAATAAATATCGTTTTCTTCTAATTTTAATTTAGCTAACTCCATATCAAACTGGTTGTAGTATGTAGCAATTTTTATAAGTTTATTATTTTCCATAACTTCCTCTGCAGCCTTTATAGTGTTTGTTATTATAATTAAATTCAGCGCTATATTCCGATAATTTATCACTCATCCCGTCACTGCATAAATTATTCGTATTGCATTTAATAAAAATCAAGCTTGCGGTATCGTTTTTTGAATCGATCAAAGTCACATCAATTTTAGTATGGATTCCTATATCTTCAAAATCAATTAATTTAAAAAATACAGTATCAATCTTTTCATTAAGAACAACAAATTCTGCACTGTCGTTTTCTACTTCAATTCGCCAAAATGGTTCATTGCCAAACCCAATATAATGACCTTTAATAAAAACTCTATCATCCTTTATAGATGTTACATCATTAATTTCTATAGCTTTTTTATTAGACTTACATCCAAAAAATAATAAACACAAACAAGCAATAACCATTCTTCTCATTTGAATAATTTAAAACAAACTGCCCGTCTGCTGCGGTGGAACTTTACCAATATGTGTATATGCTTTTGCGGTCGCTTCGCGACCGCGCGGTGTGCGTTTTAAATATCCTTCCTGAATTAAAAATGGTTCATATACTTCTTCTATAGTACCACTTTCCTCGCCTACTGCAGTTGCAATAGTAGTTATTCCAACCGGACCACCAGCGAATTTTTCAATAATGGCTGACAAAATTTTATTATCCATTTCATCCAAGCCATGTTCATCTACATTGAGTTGAGCTAGAGCATATTTTGAAATTTCCAAATCAATTTTTCCGTTGCCTTTTATTTGAGCAAAATCCCGTACACGACGTAACAATGCATTTGCAATACGCGGCGTTCCTCGACTACGTTTTGCTATTTCTGTTGCACCTTTTTCATCGATTTCTGTATTCAGAATATTTGCAGAACGCTTAATAATTTTTTTCAAGACATCCGTATTATAATATTCTAATCGGAATGTAATTCCAAAACGTGAACGCAAGGGTGATGTCAGTAAACCAGAACGTGTCGTCGCGCCAATCAATGTAAACGGATTTAGTGTAATCTGAATACTGCGTGCACTCGGACCGCTGTCAATCATGATATCAATCTTATAATCTTCCATGGCAGAATACAAGTATTCTTCTATCGTCGTATTTAAGCGATGAATTTCATCAATAAACAATACATCATTCGGTTGCAGATTGGTAAGCAAGCCTGCCAAATCACCTGGTTTTTCCAAAACAGGTCCTGAAGTGGTTTTCATTTCCACACCTAATTCATTCGCGATAATATTCGACAAGGTAGTTTTTCCTAAACCCGGAGGTCCATGTAATAAAACATGGTCCAGTGCTTCATCGCGTTGTTTAGCTGCCTGTATAAAAATATTTAAATTTTCAATGATTTGCGGTTGTCCGGAAAATTGCTCAAATGCCTGCGGACGCAACACTTTCTCCAATTCCTTTTCGGTTTTGGATAAAAAATCGCCCGTAGCATCTAAGTTTGGATTTTGCATAAAGACAAAGATACTAAATAGAATAAAGTTTTCAGAAAATAAGATGAGACTTACTTCAGAGTAATCGTAGCTACAACAGGATTATGGTCAGATAAATAATTAAATTTCTTTTTGCAAAAACAAGAATCGCTGTAAGGTTTAACAATCTCTGTGGAAATAAATTCTGCTACTGTATTATGTTGGTTGCGCAACAAAATATAATCCAGGGTTTCTAAAGTATGCTCAGAAAATTTATATGCCAAATCATTTTCTTTTCCGTTCCAGCTGTATTTTTGACATGAATATGAAATTGGTGAAACGTCTAATAGTTTTAACATATTAGCATATTCGATAGAATCATAATAATTGCAATTCAAATCTCCAACAACAAATTGCGGAACAGAATCCAAAAAATATTTATCTGCCATTTGTTTTTTAATTTGTTGAAACTGAAATGCGCGTGTTGATTTATATCTTACTAAACTCTGTGCGTGTGTCCCGATAATCTGCAATTTTTTATGATTAACAGACAATTCAATGAAAGTCGCACCCTTATTAGCAAAAACATCCGAGCCTTTTTTCTTTTTATACGTAATAAAATCCTGTTTCTCTATTTTATACTTACTGAAAATCCATACACCGCTGTTCATTTTTAATAACCTTGATTTTTTGACGGAAGATTGAAATGGATAAAGTTCTTCTAACTGCATTTGTATGATGGCACGCGTAGAATTCATAAATGTTTCTTCCAGTACCACAACATCTGCACTTACACTTTTAATATAATCTGCAATTAATGCAGCCCGTTCGGTCTGACAGGATTTAAACACTATTGGGGGCACCATGAAAATATTCCATGTCATTATTTTAATATTCTGAGAGAATAAAACAGATTGTAATAAAACAATAGATAATATAATCAGTAAATATTTTTTCATTTTTCCCTTATTACTATAAATATAACAAACATATTATCAGGAAGTTTGAGTAGAAAAAAATATTTATGCTGTACCATTGCTTCTTTTTATATAAAATGAGTTAATTTCTATAAACAATGTTTGTAAACTTTATGTTAAAGCCCTGAATATTGCATATCTTTGCACCGTTAAAAAAGATAAATATGTCAGCAGAAAAAATTACGATGAAAGACGGGCACCTGAATGTGCCGAATGAACCTATTATCCCATTTATTGAAGGAGATGGAACAGGCCCAGATATCTGGAAAGCTTCTGTGCGTGTATTAGACGCAGCAGTAGAGAAAGCATACGGCGGTACACGCAAAATCCATTGGAAAGAAGTATTAGCAGGTGAAAAAGCATACAAACAAACAGGCTCCTGGTTGCCGGATGAAACACTTACAGTTATCAAAGAAAATTTAATCGCAATCAAAGGACCATTAACAACACCTGTTGGTGGTGGTATCCGTTCATTGAATGTTGCATTACGGCAATTACTGGATTTGTACGCTTGTGTTCGTCCTGTAAGATATTTTCCCGGTGTGCCGTCTAATTCTAAAGTTCCTGAACAAGTAGACATGATTATTTTCCGTGAAAACACAGAGGATATTTATGCAGGTATCGAATGGATGGAAGGAACAGATGAGTGCAAAAAATTACTGCATTTCTTACAGACAGAAATGAATGTTGGTGATAAGATTCGTTTCCCTGAAACTTCTTCTTTAGGTATCAAGCCTGTTTCTTTAGATGGTTCCGAGCGTTTAGTACGTTCTGCTATCAACTATGCATTGTCTCACAACAGAAAGTCTGTGACATTAGTGCATAAAGGAAACATCATGAAATTTACAGAAGGTAAATTTAAAGAATGGGGTTATAAATTAGCAGAGCGTGAATACGGTGATAAAGTTTTCACATGGCCCCAATACGATAAGATTTTAGCGGAAGAAGGCCAGGCTGAAGCTGATGCAGCAATGAAAAAAGCTGAAGCTGATGGCAAACTAATTATCAAAGATGCAATTGCAGATAATTTCTTACAACAAATTATTTTACGTCCAAGTGAGTATGATGTAGTAGCAACCCTAAACTTAAACGGTGATTATATTTCTGATGCACTGGCTGCTTTAGTTGGTGGTATTGGTATTGCACCGGGTGCAAACATTAACTACCTGACAGGTATGGCAATTTTTGAAGCAACGCATGGTACTGCGCCGAAATATGCGAACTTAGATAAAGTAAATCCAAGTTCTGTAATCTTATCCGGTGTAATGATGTTTGAATTTTTAGGCTGGATAGAAGCTGCGGAATTAATTATTAAAGGAATGGAACAAGCGATTGAAAACAAAACGGTAACGTATGATTTTGAACGATTGATGAAGGGTGCAACATTATTGAAATGTTCTGAATTTGGTGAAGCGATCATCAAGAATTTTTAAAAATAGTATTGCGTAATTCGTATTGCGTATTAAGATAAAAAGGCATCAAATAATTTGATGCCTTTTTGCTTTTTAGATTATCTTCCATAATCATCGTAATAACTTTTAGCATATTGCTCATATCGTTTCAGCAATGCTTCATTTTGTTTTTCTGTATCCGTTAACTGCTCTCTTACATCTATAGAAATTGGTGTATACCATTCATATCCTTCAAACTGTTGGCGAATATCTGCCTGCTTAAATGAATAACCATGACGCGCATAAATCAGATTTCGCAATACTCTTAAATGTTGCTGCGATTGGTTTTCTACATCTTTGGTTTTTAATGCTTGTGTGGAAATATTTTTATCTACAAAATCTTTATCCCAATCCCATTCCTGCGCTAATGGTGCATACACAAATTCTTTTCTTGATAATACAAATTTTTTAGTTTCCTGTGCAGCATCAACCGGAATCCAGTTGCCAATAGTAGTATTACTGTCTAAATCCACAACAAATTCAAAAACGCCATCATTTTTTTCATCGCCGGGTTCACTTGCTTTAAATGTAAATGCATTTCCTTTTCTTGTATAGCTTCCGGCAATTGGTCTTTCATTTCCGGCACAGATACTTTTACCTGCAATTTTCCCATCGCTGATAGATTCAATAACAACACTTAACCTGTTTGGCATTTTCATTAAATAATTACCGTACAGCAAATCTTTATAAAATAACTTTTGTCCTTTGGATGATAATTTATTAATTGTTTTAGCACTGTATTCTTCATCTGATTCTATATATGTTTGTTGTCGCAAAGAATCCACCAGTTCTTGTGTTCGTTTTTGGAAATCTGTTTGCAGAAAAGAGCCTGTCCACAAACCAATAATATCATTCTCTGATTTTAATTCTACTTCTTTTACCGGAACACTTTGCAGTTGTTGGGAAGTATCAGGTATAACAGTTTCTGTAACCATCGTCTGTTTATCATTAGAACTTTTTTGATTACAAGAACAAAATAAAAACGTTACCGATAGACAAACAAATAGTTTTTGCATAGATTTGATTTTAAATAAAGTTACACAGAAAAATGCAAAGAACATCCGCGAAATTTTTAAGAATATCTGTTTTATACTTATTGCTGGCTTTCTTTTCCTATTTAATGTTGCGCATTACATTACAATATGTTCCAATCAATTTAGATGTCGCTTTTCTTCAAATCAAACAAGATTATATCAACATCATCCCATGGCGGATTGCATTCTTTGTACATGTTTTTACAAGCATGTTTGCGCTTGTTGTAGGATTTACACAATTCAACAATTTTATTCTGAAAAAATATAAAGACATTCATCGGACTATTGGAAAATTATATGTGTTTGTCGTTTTATTTTTAACAGGTCCTTCCGGATTTATTATGGCACTATTTGCCAATGGCGGGATTACTTCAAGGCTCGCCTTTCTTACATTGGATTTGCTTTGGATAACATTTACATGTATTGCTTTTCGTTATGCGTTAAAAAAACAATTCAACACGCATAAAAAATTCATGTACAGAAGCTATGCACTTACATTGTCTGCTGTTACGTTACGCGCCTGGAAATATGCATTGGTTTTTTTATTCCATCCTGCCCCAATGGATGTTTACAGATTGGTAGCCTGGTTGGGTTTTATACCTAATCTATTGCTTTGTGAGTACTTAATCTATAAAAAATATGTGTAATAAAAAATGTGTATTCTTCATTGTTCATTTGTTTATTGAATAGAACTTTTCCTATCTTTATATAAACTATATTTTTATGACTCGTCATTTACTGATTTTTACAATTGCAATATTATTTTTTTCATGCAAAAAGACGGACAGCAGCGGAGATTCCTGCACTGTGGAAATCACACACCGGTTAAAAAATCCATATGAGATATCGGCGGAAGTAATGCTGTCGGGGAAAAACCCTACTCATCAATACGTAAGATTCGAGTTATCTAACATTCAGCAATACCAGGCATTGGAAGCTCAGGGTGTTTTCTTTTTAAATCATCCTTTTGATGCTGTTCCTGACAAGAATCTGCAATATAAAACAGAACACACAAAACAATATGGTGTATTTTATGGTGTTGTTCCTGCTGATGTCAATCTAAAAAATTATCAGACAGAAAAGATCAGCGATTTAAATATGCCGGAAGGAAATCCTACAGGCAGAAATTCTACTCCTGCACCAAGACAATTTGAAGGAACTGTCACATTTTTTGACCCTATAGACAGTACACTAAAACCCTTAAAAGGTGCGCAGATAATTATAAAAGACTTCACCAAGACCGCAGCAGGCTGGACGGATAAAGATGGGCATTTTGCTTTTTCCACACCAAGTATTGTTTCCGATACGGCAGAAGTAATGATAAGATTTGATAATGATTATATTGAAATCCATACTTTGGATGCAGGCGATATATTTAATGTATTTGGCACGAATACTTTTTCACTTGGTTTCAGAAAATCTTGTGCATTTACAAATCTGGATATTGCAATCGGCAGACAATTTAATGATGCTGCTTTACAACATTCTTGTGCAGCTTTACTTGCATTAAATGAATACAAAATCTTTGCTTCTGAAAATGGTTTTCTGATGCCCGATAAGAAATTTTATTTCTGGTTAGGAAAAGAAGCGCCAATCAGCACCTCTTATGCAACGCCGATGCTGCACAATATGTCAGAGCAAAATATTACAAATCCTACGCAATTACTTTCAAATTTATTTGGTGTTCCTGCAGACTTAGCAAACTTATTATCAATTGTAATTGCAGATCAGTTACCCGATGTATATGCACCCTATTATCTGCGATATTCCACTGTTGCAAGAGCCTCTTTTATAGAAACGTTATTTCATGAATTATCACATGCTTCTCATTTTGCAAAAGTAGGTCCTGCTTTCTGGTTGCCTTATGTTGAATATATTTACGGTCATGGTGGTTACGGTGAACCGGCATTTACAAATTCCGGTATTATCGGATTATCTGAAGCATGGGCTGAAGATTTATCTAATATCGGATTGAATTATATTTACAACAAGCCAAAATATATAGGTTATAATGAAAACCCACCTGCTGACTGGATTCCATACGGTCTTTATCATGATTTATATGATACGGGAACGAATGAAAGTTTTGATTTCGTTTCAGGAATTACCTTTCCGAAGATATACAATTTGTTTACTGTTGATACAAAAAATTTAAGTATTATGAAAGCCAGGTTAAAAACGAATTTTCCTGCTCAACAAGTTGCTATAGATAGTGTATTCCATCATTACGGTTATTAAGGATCTTACTAAATTTTAACCAATTCGGAATGGAATTTGCAGTAAATTTGTCTGAATGAAAAAACTATTTTTTCCCATATTATTATTTTTTTCTATAGCTTCAAAAGCTTCTTTTATTTTAATACCAATGGATGATGCGCAAACAAATCATTTAAAGGCTTATGGAATTGCCTATTGGGTTTTAGGAAAAAATGTTCCGATAGATTGGTTATTAAATTACCGCGGTGGTAGTTTTTCATTCCCATATAGTAAAGATTTTGAAAAAGAATGTCTGGTGCGCAATGTAAAATATGAAAATATTCCTGATGCCTCTATGAGTAAAATTTTACAGGATATTTCAAATCCTGAAGTAAACATGGATGCTATCCGTTTGGAAAAAGTGCCGAAGATTGCTGTGTATTCACCGAAAGAAGATAATCCTTGGGATGATGCAGTTACTTTAGTATTGACTTATGCTGAAATACCCTATACGGTTATTTATGATGAAGAAATTTTAGAAGACAATTTGCACTTATATGATTGGCTGCATTTACATCATGAAGATTTTACAGGACAATATGGAAAATTCTATGCTGCGTATCAGAATGCTCCGTGGTATCAGAAACAAGTGGCAGATTATGAATCGCGCGCTACAGCTTTAGGCTTCTCAAAAGTATCTCAGGAAAAATTAGCCGTAGCAAAAAAGATACGTGATTTTGTAATGGGTGGTGGTTATATGTTTGCGATGTGTTCTGCTACGGATTCTTATGATATAGCATTAGCAACAGAAGGCGTTGATATTTGTTCGCCGCAATTTGACCATGATGCTATGGATCCGAATGCACAAAACAAAATAGATTTTTCAAAAGGATTTGCATTTCAGGATTACCAGATAAGTACCAATCCCTACGAGTATGAATTCTCTACAATAGATGTTCCCGGTATTCGTCCGATTGCCAAAGAAATGGACTACTTCAGCTTATTTGATTTTTCTGCAAAATGGGATCAGGTGCCGTCTATGCTCACTCAAGATCACGAAAAAATTGTAAAAGGATTTATGGGTCAGACTACCGCTTTCAAAAAACCGGCAATAAAATCTGATGTATTAATTTTGGGTGAAAACAAAAGCCTGAATGAAGCAAAATATATTCATGGTATTTATGGAAAAGGTACATGGACTTATTACGGCGGACATGATCCGGAAGATTATCAGCATCGTGTTGGCGACCCGCCGACTGATTTAAATCTGCATCCAAACTCAGTAGGTTACAGATTAATTCTGAATAACATTTTATTTCCTGCAGCAAAGAAAAAGCCGCAGAAGACCTAGTTGTTTATTTACTACACGTCGTTTATAATATTTAATTACCTACAAAATGTTTAATCTTACAATTAGTAAGTTAATCGTCATTTAAACAAGATTTGACAGTTAATCTGTAACAAAAAATTATTATAAAAAAGAACATTTATTAAATGTATCTTTAATAAAATCAAACCATACTATGAAAAAGAATCTATGTTTCTTTGTTGCATTCTTATATGCTTTTATTTCTTTTGCTCAAAAAGCAACGTTTGATATTGCTAGCTACAACGTTCCAAAAGGCTGGAAACAGGAAACGAAAAATGCGTATATCAGTTATACTATCACCAATAATGCTAAAAATAGTTATTGTATCATCAGTATTTATGCAAGCACAATCAGTAAGGGTACTGCAGCAGTAGAATTTGAAAATGACTGGAAGGAACTTGCAGCTACTCCGTTTTCAATAACAGAAGAGCCTGAAATTAATACAGCTACCGATGATGACGGACGGGAAGTACTATCAGGCACACAGAATTTTAGTTATAACAAGGGTACTTCCGTTGCAATGCTCAATACTTTTGTTGGCTTTGGCAGAACAACCAGTGTCCTGGCTTTAACGAATGACAATTCTTACGTAAGTACCATTATGGGTTTTCTAAAAACACTCTCCCTAAAAAAATCAGCACCGCCTGTTGCTACATTACCTAAGAAAAATCCAGCTAACACAACAACAGCAAACAACAATTCAACATCCATAAGCAATAATACAGCATCATCTTCAAAACCTTCTAATAATTTAGAAGGTGTATGGATGGCGTTACACTCAAAAATACTTTTTATAGATAAAGAAGCGGCAGGTAATCCTAAATGGATTACCTTTTTCTCAAATGGACGTGTTACCAGAGGTGTTCCTGATAATGGCATGAATAATTATGACACAAATGATCCCAATGTAGGATATTATCAAACTTCTAATGGAAAAGCAACACTGCAATGGTTTAAAGATGTAGCACCATTTCCAATTGAGTTTATAAATAAATCCCAGATAACTTTTGAGGAACCTGTTAGTAGTGATACTTATTTTCACTGTGTGCCTGTAAATGGATTAAAATTGCAGGGTACTTGGACTTCTTTTGATAATATACATGATCCTGAGCTCGATGACAACAGCAAAAACAGGTCAATGATAGCGTTTGCTAAAGATGGCAGCTTTACAGATTATGGTGTCTTTGTCAGGGATATTTTTAGACCCACACCAGCCGGCAGCGGCACCTATGATATGAGCAATTTCGCACTTACATTGCATTATAGTACTGGTACTACTTATCAAACAGCATTCACTGGAAGTTTATCCCTTAATCCTGCAACAAATAATCAACTCATATACATACATCGCTTAGCTTTTCATAAAAGATAATAATCATTCAATAAAACAATAACTATGAAAAAGAATTTATCTCTCATTATTGCATTTTTATATGCTTTAATTTCTTTTGCTCAAACAGCAACTTTTGATATGACTACCTATAAAGTTCCTAATGGATGGACAAAATCCACCAAACAGGGATTGGTGACCTACTCCACTTCCGTTGAAGCCAAACGCACATATTGTATCATTAATCTTTATGCAAGTGCTTCTACCATAGGCAATGCCGGTGAAGAATTTGTAAAATACTGGAATGAATATGCAGCTACACCATTCAACATAAAAGAAGAACCCGAAACAGAAAAAGCAGAAGATGACGGATACGAAATAATTTCAGGTGCGGCAAATTTTATCAGTGGTAAAATAACCAGTCTTGCAATGCTAACTGTAATTGTAGGGTATGGAAGAACAACCTGCGTTTTATCTTTAACAAACGACGAAAGTTACCAGCAGGATATTCAGGATTTTTTATCATCACTGGATATAAAAAAAAAAACTCCTGCATCAGTTACTCCAACAGTGACTAAAACAGCTTCAACAACAACAAACACCGCAAACACTTTTCATAATACCAATGCATTAGAAGGAGTATGGAATGGAATGAATATTAATACAAGCGATTTTAATTATAAAAGTGGCGGCGGACCAATATGGCTTGTTTTTTTTGACAACGGAAAAGTTTCCAATATGTTTCCTGACAACATGGGTACTTTTAATAAAAATGCAGGTGATTTAGGAACTTATCAAATTTCTAAAGGTGGCGGAAATTTGCAATGGTATTCTGGTACAGCAACTACGGGCATTACCTTTAAATCAAACGACCAGATTTTAGTAAATGCATCAACCGGCGACCAAAATTACTTCCGGTGTAAATCGGTAGATGGAGCAAGGTTAGAAGGCTCCTGGACTACTTATTCCAATCCTAATGATGCAGATTTAGATGCGGCAGGTGCAAAATCACTCATTACCTTTTCTAAAAATGGAACTTTTATAGATGATGGAATTTACTCAAATGGTATTGAAATATTTGCAGGCAATAAAACACAACCTGGTAGCGGTACTTATTCGATTAATAATTTTACACTTACACTTAACTATAGTAATGGCATTACAAAGCAATCCTCTTTTTGCGGATTCGTATCCAACGATGTGAACATAAATAATGCTACCATTTTTATAGACAGTCATAAATTGAGAAAACGATAAATAAATGAATATTTAATATTATTTTCAATATAAAATCAACACTATGAAAAAAATAATTAGCAGCATTTGTCTTTTGCTATTAGTATTTACGGCAATAGCCCAATCTCAGGCTGATATAGACAAGATGATGAAGCAAATGCAGGATGTTATGAAAAATGTTTCTCCCGAAGAAAAAGAACAAATGAACAACTTGGGAATAAAAATACCAAAGGATGCTAAAGATATGAAAGAGCTGATGAATAAGCCCAGACCTAAGCCAAATCTTCCAGAACCGAAAGAAGTAAACTATATTGGAACCGTTACTACGAAAAATATTGGTGCAGCAGGTGGTTTTATCGTTTCTGAGAATGGAAAAATAAGACTTGATTTTCCTGCAGGTGCATTATCCCAAAATACTGAAATCAATATAGAAGAAACTGAAAACGGCGAATCCTTTGGTTGTGGTGATGGCTTTAAATTTACACCGGACGGGCAAACCTTTAATAAACCTGTAATGTTGACTATAAAATATTCACAAAGGGATATTGATGGTACTTGCCCGCAATTACTAAATATTATGACACAAGATAATAATGGTGACTGGTACGCAAATACTGAAACTACAATTGATACTATTAACAGCACAGTAACTGCCACCATACCGCATTTTAGCAGTTGGATTTTAGGTGCAAAAATGAAATTAGCTTTAAAACCTCAAAATGCTAATGTTATAAAAGGTCATAAAATTGAACTATCCGTTATTGGATGGGAAATTAAAAGACCAGATTTAGGTACAGCAATCAGTGATAAAAAAATGGAAGAAATATATGGACTACCCACCAAAAATTTTGTGTCATTGGCTGATATAAAAAAGATTGATAATAGCCTTAACAGGTTTGCAATAGATGAATGGACTTTAGACGAACACCCTGCACCTTATAAAGATAATAAAAAAGGAAAACTTACTGCACTCGGTGCAACTGCAGAATTTACTGCACCTGAAATTATGCCGGTAAGTCCAAATGACAGAATAGTAGCAATTAAAGTTAATTTAAAAGAATATGGCAAAACTGACAAAGGAGGATTTATAACATATCCCTTGATTTCATTTGTTAATATTGTAGATGAAGGAACATTAATTGGAACCATCGATAATCTGCCAGTCAAAGGTTATCAGGGTGGTTCATGGCAGGAATACGGGGAGGATGGTGCAATATATCCGGGGGTAGCAGATGCTTTTGTTATGGATGATGGAACTTTATCAGTCTCTTTCAGTAATGATTTTGAAAAAAAAACGTCATTGGGATTTAAAATCTTTAAACCAGGTGTAGGTAATTTTAAATTAGGCGCGACGGATGGCGTTTGTCTCGGCAGCATCGAAGGTAAAAACTTTTCTTATGGTTATAGTAAATGTAAATATATAAATGGTAAATGCGATTGTGAAAATATAATATCACCCTTGGATGTAACAATAACCAGGTATGATGATGAAATGGGCGGTATATTAGAAGGTAAATTTTCAGGCAATTTATATGAAAATCTAGTAGGTGCAAAATGTATGAGCTCTATCAAACACACAGTTTCCGGGACTTTTTTATTAACTGTTTTAAAGTTTCCAGGTAGCAAAGCAACTGAAATAACTCCAAAAAATCCAACCCCAACTAGTAAACCTGCTACTAAACCGGTGCCTAAAAAAACAAACCAACCAGCAATAAAAGCATGGGATTAAACAAAAACATTACTAAAAATGAAAGCTATAAAAAAAATAATCAGTTGTGTTTTTTTATCAGTGCTGTTATTTCCAGCAATAGCACAAAAAACACCATCTCAAAAAGATATTGATAAGATATTAAAAGATGCAATAAAAGATTTGCCAGCTGATCAACAGGAAATGATTAAGGATAAAACAAAAAATATAAACCTTATTCCTGGTAAATCTTCCAATATTGATGCAAATAGCTGGGATGCAGAAGATGTAGCAAATGCCGCCAGTATTGGCACCACAACTACAAAGAATATTGGCTCAGCAGGTGGAATCATAACAACTTCCAATGGTAAAATAAGTATCAATTTTCCAACCGGCGCTCTAACGGAGAATACTGAAATAAGTATAGAAGAAATAATGAATTCGGATTCATCAGGAATAGGCAACGCCTTTGAAATTAAACCAAGTGGATTAATTTTAAAAAAATCGGCAAAAATTATTACAAAATATACTGACAATGAAACCGATGGTACATCACCAGATTTAATGAAAAGTGTGGTGGAGGATAAAAATGGTAAATCAATAGTTAAAGATCCGGTAGTAGACAAAAAAATTAAAACTACAACTATTACAATTGACGAGTTAAGTGAAATTTCTATGATTGCAAGTGCCTTGCTTAAACTAACACCTAATACGCACACATTAGCGAGAGAACAATCTGTTAAACTTAAAATAATGGATGGTACTTATAAACTAACTTCAGCAAGTGTTATTGATTTAGCTGCAAAGTATACTATAACCGCGTGGAAATTGAATGGCACTACTGCACCCGTAAACAACAATAAAGGAATTTTAACTGTAATTAATGAACGTGAAGCAAAATACACAGCTCCAAAAGAAGTACCTCTATATGATAGAGTGGTAACCATTAGCGTAGAAATGACAGATAAAAAAAGTGGCGCCAAGGTTATCCTTTTATCTCATATCTTTCTTTCCACTAAAGATTATTTTCATGGGCAGTTTGATGGCAAACCGATAAATGCTACAAGTGGATTTGATCCATCCGGCTTAGCTAAAATAAAACAAGCAGGTATTAATACAGTCCAATGTTTTTTTATGACGGAATATAATGCTCTAACAATCACATTAGCAGACATGATAAATCAGGGCTCCATAACATATAATATAATCAATCCACATACAGGTAATAATCTAATTATTCCAGATGAGAAAAGTGTGGCAGCTGTAGTTGGTATATTGGGCAATACTGCATATGATGGATTAAGACAAAAAATCAGAAAACCAGGTAATAATGGTTGTGACGAAAAACCTGATATACTGCATACTTTTACAATAAACTTAAGTAGATTGGATTTAAAAAGCGGGGGATGTATACAAGGATCTCTTAATGGCATTTTATATGGTGATAAACAAAATACTTGTAAGAATTCCGAAGAATTTTCTATTTCAGGTGAATTCTCCTTAACGGCTGTTGGAAAACCAAGCGACGAACTCATTAAATCAGTAACAAAACCCCAACCGGCTTCTACAGTTAAAGCAACTACAAAGGGAACAACAAAAGCAGTTAAAGATGCTACAACACCGCCACCGCCACCGCCGCCACCGCCATTAACTACAAAAGAATTAACAGCTTTAGCCACTGCAAACGGAGTATCGGAAGCCACCCTAAATATTATAGAAAAGCTAACAGCTGCTGCAAAAGTGAAAGCGGCAACGGACGCGGCAGCAAAAGCGGCAGCAGATGGTATAGTACCCCCGCCGCCCCCGCCGCCATTGACTGCAGAAGAATTAGCTTCATTTGCTGCAGCAAATGGTGCATCTGAAACAACTATGGAAACTATAATGAAGCTAATGGCAAAACCAGTAACTATACCTGCAAGTGTAATACAAAATGGTGTATCGGAATCAACTCTGGAAACCATGATAAGACTAATGGCAAAACCGGTAACTATACCGTCAAATATAATTGATAATGTTACTGGAAAAGAGGCAACACCACCACCGCCACCGCCGCCATTTTCTGCAAAAGAATTAGTAGCTCAAGCTGCTGCAAATGGTGCATCAGAAGCGACTCTAAAAATTATAGAAAAACTTGCAGCTGCTGCAAAAGTAAAAGCGGCAACGGACGCAGCAGCAAAAGCGGCAACAGATGGTATAACCCCACCGCCGCCCCCTCCTTTAACTGCTGATGAATTAGCAACTTTTGCTGCTGAAAACGGTGCATCAGAATCAACAATGCAAACTATAATAAAGATAATGGCAAAACCTGTGACAGTACCCGCAAATGTGATAACAAATGCTACTGCACCATCTTCATTGACTCCTAAAGAAGCGACAACAAATGCGACAAAAGATGCTGCATCAAATACTGCAGCTGCAGCAGAGACAAAATCCAACACAAGGGCTGCAACGAATGGTGCAACAAACGGTGCTGAAAAATCTGCAACAAAACAACCAACACCTAAATCTGTTCCTAAATTTAAACCTGGTAAAGAATAGCTTAATTATTTAAAAAATAAAACCATGAAAAAACTAGTTTCACTTTCACTCACATTAGCAATTACATTCTCCTCTTTTGCACAATGCACTCAGGAAGAAGTTAGCAACATGCCGACCGTATATAAAAAAGGGTACGAGGCTAATTATAAGCCAATGCCTGAACAGGAAAAATGGACGAATCCTTTCTTTACGGCTGTTGTTGAGCCTGCTCTGAAAAGCACGAAAGGTTTAAGCGGCACGTGGAGTCCGGAAGGTCAATACCCTGTTACCGCGCAAGGTTTAGTGCAATCTAGAATATCCATGTACATGAACCTGCTTGGCTGCAGCAGCAAAACCCATACATTATATGAAAAACATGAATCGGGTTTGGTATTGAATTTTAGCTTCAATAGCTTATGGCCTATCGGCGAAGTAAGCAAGCATGATGAATATCAGTTTGTAAAGGGGACAGACAAAAAGGTATTTCTTAATGATGTTATTGACGACAGCCAGATATATCGTCTGGAAGAACAAACAGAAATAAATACAAATAATCAATACACTTGTTATCATAAAGATAATTATGGAAAATATTTTGTCATCAGCAAACCAGGTGTTCCTCTTATTATTCCAATTACGCTGAAACAAGTGTTGGAAGTAATTAAGAAAAATGGATTAAGCAGAATTACTTATTTAAAAGAACGTCTTAAAAATCCGGAATTGCAGGATCAAAATAAATTTGATCAGGCACACATTGTACGAGAAACAAAATCAATTCAGATAATAGATGATTATATAAAAAGTGTTACTAAAGAATTAACACAATCTTTTCAGGGAAGCACACTGTTTACAGATTCTTTTGAAAGTTTAGAAGATTTCAATACGTTTATTAATAGTAAAACAGACATACACACTGAAAAATTAGTCCTCTTAAATCCTGATTATTTTAATCGTATTGTTTCCAAATCCGCACCACAGTTTATTAGTGTAGAATTACGTACACAAGGCAATAGTCCATCAACTTTAAAAGCATTTAATGATTTTGAAACAAATTTAGATCTGGAAAAATTACAGCAAATGCTGGTTAAATAATTCTTTAATAAACATACAAGAATTTGAATAATTAAAAATAAAAACTATGAAAAAAATACTCTTCCTAGCACTCGCTACTACAATTGCACTAAGTTCTTTCGCGCAATGCGATCCAGCTGTTGTAAAAGTTATGCCGACTGTTTATTTCAAGACAAGTAGAAATATAACACCTGCGCAGGATAAATACATGAGCAATGTTTTTACATCCGTAATAGAACCTGCCTTAAAAAATACTAAAGGATTAAAAGGTGGCTGGGCGGCATATGATGGATCTAAGCAATTCGCAGCCGGAAATAATTGCACTCCGGATGGTCTTACTACAACAACATTTGAAAGTTATTTAGGTTTGATGGGCTGTTCAAAAAACAAAACAATTGCTATAAGGGATGAAACGGGTTTGGTTATTCATTTTGATTTGAATTCGCTGCATTATATCAGTAAAATGTCTGAAAATGAAACTTACAGAAATGATAAAAATGTATTTCTGCAAAATAAAGTGGCAGGTTCTCAGGTATATGAATTAAAACAAAAAACACAGTCTGACAAATATGATTACCTAACATTTTACAGTCAGACGGATGACGCTAAATATTTTTTAATCACTAAAAAGGAGATTCCTATTTTTATTCCTGTTACCGTGAAGCAAGGCTTGGAATTATCTATTGATAATCTGAATGCTGAAATTGAAGAAGCAAATAAAAAAAGTGGCACCAGTACTATTTTATCTAAAGAAGCGTGGTTAAAAAAAGAAGGTATTCAGCCATTTGAAGGTATTACAGCAAAACAGCTACAGGAATTAAATGATGCACGCTACCAGGGTTATGTGGAAGGCAGCAATGGTTTTATTCAAGGAAATAATGCCAATATAGATTCGTACAAAAAAATAATAGGTGTTATTAAAGAATTTCTGAAAAAAACGCCTGCTAAAATTCTGGATAGCCCTGTGTACGGCAGCCCTTTAAGTTATTTTTCAAATGTCAATGAAATAAGAGAACTTTTGCATATAGACGACGGTTTAAAAACTAATTCATTTGTTATTATCAATCCTGCATACCTGAATACAAAATTACCAAAAGCTGCGCCTCAGTTTATCTGTGTAGAATTAAGAGCACAAAGTAATGATGCAGTTACAGGAAAAGCATTTACCAATTTTGAAGATGCTTTGGATTTTAACAAGTTGGAACAGCTTTTAGCAAAATAATTTCATTCATTCCTGAATATTCTAAATAATTAAAAATTAAAAAACTATGAAAAAAAACATTCTAAAACAAACATTAACA
>JAYVPA010000121.1:0-5420 GCA_043757615.1 Sphingobacteriales bacterium
TTCCAAATTTAGTTCCATCCGCTTTTTTGATCAACGGTGTAGTGAGCGCAAATGCTTCTCCGCTTGCTTTACGCCTAATCAATTCAGTGCCGGTAACAATATTCCCCCATTGGTCAGAACCGCCCATTTGAAGTTTTACATTATTGTTTTTCCACAGATAATAAAAATCATAACCTTGTACTAATTGGTAACTGAATTCAGTGAATGACATACCATTTGCGAGTCTGTTTTGGACAGAATCTTTACCCATCATGTAATTCACTGTAATATATTTTCCTACATCGCGGATAAATTCAAGAAATGAGAAATTCTTAAACCAATCGTAGTTATTTACTATCTCCGCAGAATTTGCACCGCAATCAAAATCCAGAAATTTCTCTAATTGTTTCTTTTGGCCACTCAAATTATGTTGTAAAAGCTCTTCTGACAACAGATTTCTTTCTGCACTTTTACCACTCGGGTCACCTACCATACCTGTTGCTCCGCCAACTAAAGCAATTGGTTTATGTCCGCATTTCTGAAGATGGAGTAAGGTCATTACCTGAACCATATTTCCAATTCCGAGAGAATCAGATGTAGGATCAAAGCCAATATAGGCTTTTACCATCTCTTTGTTTAATAATTCCTCCGTTTCAGGCATGATATCATGCAACATTCCGCGCCATTTTAGCTCTTCTACAAAATTCATTTTTCACTTCAGTTTCGGCAAAAATACAAATTGTGAAATGCTTAATGCGAATTGCCTGCAGAATTTTTTTTAATTATTTATAAAACGGACTGTATGCAACGAAAAATCTGTAATTATTATCTATTTATTACGAGATTTTGGGTAAATTTACAGTTAGCATATTTTCAGCACAATACTATTTTTAATGAATCGTTTAAATACATGAGGCATACACAAAAAACTACGTTCGCTATTCTTATTTTATTTGCTTGTTTGTCAATCGGTTCTTTTGCAGGACCGCCAAAATATAGTAATGACTTCATGTACATTGGAGTTGGTGCACACAATTTTGGAATGGGTAATGCTGTTGTTGCTTCGACAAATGATGTTACGGCAGGTTATTGGAATCCTGCCGGGCTTATAGGAATTCCTACTAAAATTCAGTTCAGCTTTATGCATAATGAATATTTTGCAGGTATTGCAAAGTACGATTATGCGGGCATTGCCTTCCCTTTAGACAGCAATAAACACGCTTTTGCTGTCAATTTTATGCGATTTGGCGTGGATGATATTCCAAACACATTGAATTTAATTGATGCAGACGGTAGTATCAATTACGATAACGTTCGTAATTTTTCTGTTGGAAACTATGCATTTTTATTATCGTATGCTTATAAAATTATGCCGAATTTGTCTGTTGGTGTCACTACAAAAATTGTACATAATAAAGCTGGTGGTTTTGCAAAATCATGGGGTTTTGGTGCTGATATTGGGGTAATGTATAAAATAAAAGACTGGCAGATTGGGTTAACGGTAAAAGATATCACAACAACCTTCAATGCGTGGTCGTATAGTTTTACAGACAAGGAAAAACAAGTATTAGCACAAACCAACAATGCAATTCCTAAAAGTTCAACAGAAATTACCCTGCCGAGAATTCAATTCGGAGCTTCCTATCATAAAACTTTCAAAGGCAAGATTGATTTAACAGCGGAATTAGATTGGGAACTTACCACTGACGGTCAGAGAAACACACTTGTTTCTACAAGAAAGATAAGCATGGATCCGCGTATTGGTGTTGAACTCGGATTATGGAAATATTTTTATATCCGTGGTGGTGTAAACAATTTCCAGAAAGTATTAAACTCAAAAGGTAAAAAAACGTTTACTGTACAACCGAATCTTGGTGCAGGATTTAAATATAAAGAGTTTGTAGCTGTAGATTATTCTTATACTGATGTTGGTAAAGCATCCGAAAATCAATATTCACATGTTGTATCGATAAAAGTAGGTATTAATAAACGGAAACGAAAAGAAAATGCTGAATTGATAAATGCACCTGATAGTACAACACAACCTGAAAAAACTATTGCACCTGCTGAACAACCGGCACCACCTGTCGAACCAATACAAAATCAAACGAAATGATGAAAAAAATAGTTCATATTATATGTCTGATTGGTTTATTTACAATTGCCAAAGCGCAGCAGCCTTATGGTAACGAATGGATAGACTACTCAAAAACTTATTACAAGTTCAAGCTTGGTAAAACAAGTTTATACAGAATAAATTATACTATCTTAAATTCATTAGGCATTCCTGCTTCACAATTAAAAGGAACTGCTTTTAAACTTTTCAGAAACGGAAAGGAAGTTCCTTTGTATGTTACAACCAATAATCAATTTAGTGGTGCCGATTATATAGAGTTTTACGGAGAAAAGAATGACGGCAAGACGGATTCAATATTGTACAAAACCCCTGACAACCAGCCAAATTCGGTTCAGAGTTTGTTTTCAGATTCTGCTACATTCTTTTTGACTATAGATCCTTTTGCAATTAACTTAAGAATCATACAACAAAACAATGATGTTGTAACAGTACCTGAACCTGAAAAATACTGTTTTTTTACAACGTATTATTACTTTGATCGCTATAGTAAAACTTATACTTTTTTTAGAGGATATCCGGTTTCTCCTTATTTGCCACAATTATATAATTCAGATTTTGATGCTGGTGAAGGTTTTTATATTGGGAACTTTCTGAATAATAAATTTTATTTTAACAGTCAATTTTATACAAAATATTTGTATCAAGATTTAAATGTCAATGGTTCCTTCTCAGCATCCATAATTTTACCTCAAGGCAACCATATACTCAAAACAACTTTAGGCGGACATGATACGACAGAAACATTAATTACAGGCCCAACTGTAAAGAAAATAAATTACCCAATAAACAGTTTAAACATAAACGAGGTTTCGGATAATAATATTACTGTTGAAGACCTGCTGAATACTGGAACGGATAATGTTGGATATGCTTCTTTCCAGTATCCACGACTTTTTAATTTTGACAATCTTTCCACCTTTAATTTTTCTCTCAAAAAGAAAAATGATCTTTATCTTCAAATAAGAAATTTTAATGCCGCTTCTACTGTTCCTGTTTTATACGACCTAAATAATAAACAAAGATATTTAGGCGTTACGGATACAGTATTAAAATTTCACCTGAATGAAACCTTACTTGACAAAGAGAATTTATACCTTTCTTCTCAATCTTCTGCTGACATTCCGAATATCACTGTCATTAAGGCGGTTAACTTTACGAATTTCTTAAACTTCAGACAACAAGCAAATTTCTTAATTATCTCAAATAAAAAATTAAGAAGCAGTACTAATGGCATAGACAACGTTGATGAATACAAGAAATACCGTTCATCCGTTCAGGGCGGTGGATTCAATGCACAAACCTATTATATTGATGAATTAAATGATCAGTTTGCATATGGAATTCCTGAACATCCTTTGGCAATCAGGAATTTTGTTAACTATACAATTGACAATTTTACTGCAAAACCTGAATTAGTTTTTATTATAGGCAAAGGTTTTGAATACACCTATAATTTAGGACAGCAAAGTATCATAGACAGAAGTCTTGTACAGACATATGGTGAGCCTGCATCCGATAACTTACTTACTGCAAGATCCGGTGCAGAAAATTATCCTCAGCTAGGTATTGGAAGACTTGCAGCAATTACAGGAGATGAAGTAAAATTATATCTGGATAAAGTCAGAGAATATGAAACTGTATTAAATGATACATTCAATACATCAGAAACCCCTTATAATAAATTGTGGATGAAAAATGTTCTGCATTTAGGCGGCGGAAACAATAATTATGAACAACAATTATTCAGAGCTTACTTGGACGGATATAAATCTGTAATAGAAGCACCGCGATATGGTGCACGTGTCAGCAGTTTATTTAAGAATAGTACGGATCCTATTCAGATAGCACAAAATATTTTTCTTGACTCTTTAATTAATACGGGTGTTTCCTTGATTACTTTCTTTGGGCACTCTGCTACAACTACTACCGATTTTAATTTAGAACCCGACCATATGCATAACAATGGAAAGTATCATTTAATGCTCTCCAATGGATGTTTTGTTGGCAGTATTTTTGTTGATTTCAGGTCGTTGAGTGAACGCTTTGTTATTACTGCAAACAAGGCCGCTATTGGTTATATCGCACCTGTAACATATGCAGTTGCGGGCAATTTAAATTCCTATTCCAGTGAATTTTACGAGAGGTTCTCTAATACCATGTATAATGATAAAATAGGAAATATTTTAAAAGAAACCTCAAAGCAGGTTATCTTAAGCGGTGGTGAAATAAATCCAATGATTGGTGAACAAATGGTATATCATGGTGATCCGGGATTGAAAATTAATTCGCACTACAGACCTGATTATTATATAGATGAAAGCAGTATAATTTTTGAACCACAAAACATAAATGCCTCTGCAGATTCATTCCTGATAAAAGTTATTGTAAAAAATTTAGGCGCTGCACTTAATGATCGCTATGTTGTAAATGTAGACAGGATATTTCCAAACGGGCAAATCCAGGTTACAAGCGTAAATATACCAAGTGCCAGAAATATTGATACGGTTTATTTATGGATAAAATCTGACAGAATAAATGGACCGGGATTAAACACTTTTAAAATTAAGGTAGATTATAATAATGCTATCGCTGAATATTCAGAATTAAATAATGAAGTAACCGTTACTAAACTCATTTTAGCGGATGATATTATTCCAATATACCCGTACGAATTTTGTATGGTAAATGATCCGAATTTCGAATTGGTATTCTCAACCGCAAACGCATTTGCTACTGCAAAGCCCTATATTTTTCAAATAGATACAACAGAATTATTTAATAGCCCTTTATTAACTCAGATAAAATTATCAGCCCCTGGTGCAACTATTCACTGGAAACCAAATGTTCTGTTGTTACAAAATAAAGTATATTATTGGCGCGGGACTTTAGATACAATTACAGGAACTCCGGCAAACTGGAAAACCAGTTCATTTTTATATAACACTTCTTTATCAACCGGTTGGAATCAGTCACATTATTTTCAGTATTTAAAAAATTCGTTTAGTACATTAAACTTAAAAAATGACCGGATGTTTTATTATCCGAATACTACCCGTGAAATCAGACTCAATGTCGGATATCCTTATCCTTATGACAATAGCATTACAGCATACTTGGATGGTTATCTGATAGGAAGAAATGCTTGGGCCCGAAAAGGTTTTATCTTTTTTGTTTATGACGGAAATACCGGACAGAACTGGCAAACTTACCAGATAGGTAATTCCTGCAGAGGACCTTATAATGATATTACCTGTAATCGATATCCGACAAATGTGATTGAATTTATTACACAGGATAATGACCC
>JAYVPA010000122.1:0-5399 GCA_043757615.1 Sphingobacteriales bacterium
TGGTGAAAACCGGGCGTTGACATATTATAAATTACATGGTGCGAAAAGCCGCTCGGTCCGCAATGTGTGTGTTGTGCAGAAAGTAAAAAATTACTCGTATTGTATTGTAAATCAGGATAATCGTTTTGCAAAATACCTAACACACCTTGCTTTAAGGATGGTGTAATAAATCCTAATTCACAATTGACAAAACATACTTTCTGACCTTTATCCGGTTGTTCAAAGACAAAAGCCCGTGCATATAAAGGTGTTTCAATATCGAGCATATGATGATGCGGTAAACCATAACCTAACAAACCGACTCCTTTAAAAAATGCGGTAATGTCACCTTTTCCTGTTCCTATGAATAACATTTTGTAATTTTACGACAAAATACAAAATTCGCATCCAATAAAAAAATGATAGTTGTAAGATTAAATGGCGGTTTAGGCAACCAACTTTTTCAGTATGCTACAGGAAGACATTTAGCGCATTTGAATGGTTCAGAGTTATTATTAGATACTTCTTATTTGCAATCATATACTAACAATGAAAGCAACTGGAAATATGAATTAGGTGCTTTTAATATAGTAAGTACGGTTGCCGATGAAAAAATACTGAATAATTTTCACGGCAGCGATTTTTCTACGAGGGAAAGAATGCTGACCAGATTGATTTCTTTTGGTAAAAACAGGAAATACAAATTTGATGAGTATGGTTTTGATGAGCATGTGTTGGAATTAAAAGGCAATTATTATTTATGCGGATATTTTCAGTCAGAAAAATATTTTAAACCCATTAGTGATATTCTCAGGAAAGAACTGACCGTAAAAGATGAATTTATTCCGGATGATAATTCATTAATAGAAAAACTAACTAATTCCAAATCAGTATCCATTCATATAAGAAGAGGTGACTATATCCGCAATCTTTCTTCAATGGATGCACACGGTTTGTGTTCAAAAGATTATTATACGAAATCAATAGAATTCATAAAACGCGAATTAGGCGATGATATTCATTTTTATCTATTTACGGATGATGAAGAATGGATTAACCGGGAAATGCGATGGGATATTAATTGCACATTGATTTCAGGAAAGACAACGGTTGAAGATTTTTATTTAATGAGTTTGTGTAAGCATAATATTATTGCAAACAGTACGTTCAGTTGGTGGTCTGCCTGGCTGAATAAAAATCCGGACAAAAAAGTGATTATCCCAAAACACTGGAAAACGAATATCATAACCGAGCAAATTGAATTAGTGCCAAATAAATGGCTGGTAAAATAAAATGAAGACAGGTGAAATACAAAGGCAAGGCATCATAAATGCATTTATCACTTATGTTGGTTTTGGTTTTGGTTTTATAAATGTACTTGTTCTATATCCAATCTTATTTACTAAAGAACAATTTGGTCTAACAAGATTGTATAATGACCTGGGTGGTACATTTGCCGTTTTTGCTTCTTTTGGCGTTACAAGTTTAATACCAAGATTTTTACCTTACTATTTAAAAGACAAAACAAAAGATTTAATTCCGTTAGCATTATTTTTTGCTGTTATTGGATGTGTACTTCTTGTATTACTGTCCTTTATTTTCAGACAGGAAATTTTTGATAATTATTGTGCAGAAAACTTATTATTCAGACAGTATGCCTATTTAATTCTATTGATGGGGGTTTTTAACATCCTGTTTATCATCCTCTCAACCTACAGTAATTGCAGTTATAAGACTAATATTGTTTTTCTGTTGGCACAGCTTTTTAGCAGGGCATATCCTACTGTATTGTTGTTATGTGTTTACTTTAAATTTTTTGGGTTTCCTGTTTTTATTCACTTGATTGCATTATCCAGTTTCTTACAATTACTTATTATTCTGTATAGCTTGTATAAAAATAATTTGCTTGACTTTAATTTTAAATTGTCTTTTACAACTAAAAATTTGGTGAAGACGATGGTGGTTTTTTCGGGAAGTATATATGTAATGATTTTAATAGAATCGTTTTCAAATAACTTGCAAATATTTACTATTTCAGATATGAAAGGTATTGAAACCACTGCTATTTTTGTCGTAGCGTCTTATATATCACAAATTATCCAAATGCCGCAAAAGAGTATCGCTGCAATAGCTACACCTATAGTTTCTATGGCCTGGCACAATGAAGATTATACGAAGATTCAATCTATTTACAGAAAATCTTCTGTTAACATGAATGTGATAGGCTGCTTTCTTTTTTTAATTATCTGTATCAATATTCAGAATATTTTTTCATTGATTGGCAAGGGATACGGTTCAGGCATTAACATCGCTATTTTTATGGGAGTTGCATATTTAATTGATGTTTCGTTTGGCATTAACAACGAAATCATCAGCACTTCAAAATACTGGAAGTTGAATTTCTTTACGCATCTTCTGCTGCTTTCCATGATGATTCCTATCAATTATTTTTTTATAAAAAGATTTGGTGCCATAGGTTCCGCATACGCCCTTATTATAAGTCTTAGTGTCTACAATACTATCCGTATGTTGTTTTTATTTATAAAGTTTAAGATGAATCCTTTTACTATAAAATTGTTCTTTCTCACTACTTATGTTTTAGGAATATTGTATCTTTTCGATCATTTTATTAATAGCAATATTACTCCTGCCAACCGTATTCAGATTATTGCTTTTATTGCAGCCAAAACATTTACTGGAGTGATACTTTTTGCTATACCGGTTCTGTACTTCAGGGTCTCCGATGAAGTAAACGATATCTGGGATAAAATAAGACTCAGAATAACAAGTTTTTAGGCTTTTAAACAGATAAAAGCATCGTTTAATTCCTCTATAACCAATATTATATTCATTTATTTTTGTATTTTCGTGTGCTTTTTTATTAGATAAATAGACATTGTAAGCTGTTGGTTAATTTATACTAAAGTTCAGATTATATAGAAGATATTATGGCAGAAACATTAGGAATGCTTTGTGACAAATTAACAATAGTCAAACTCAAGCAATATCATACAGAGGAAGAACAAAAACTTGCAAGTCTAAACAAGCAGGCTGTTCAGCTGCAGGAGGAAATCGATGAGTATGTTTCAAACGCAATGAATGGAAATATCCCAGAGGAAAAATTGACCTTCGCTTCCAATAAAGTTTTCAAAAAAGCTGGAAATGAAGTAGCAGAAGTGAAGGGAAATATGGGTGCTGTTTTTTCTCAGTTAGCTGCTGTGAATTGCGAACTCTGGCATGAAGTGGAAAAAGGCTACGATATAGAAAATGTGGCGGTAACAGAAAAAGATAAAATAGTAAAGAACCTTGCTATTTTAAATCTGGAGCGAAATAATTGTATAGATGCCATTGACCGGACTTTTCTTGATTTGATAAAAAATAAAAACAATTAACAGATATGCATATTGGTAAAAGAACAACGTGTCGCGTTTGCGGTTCATCTTCATTAACACCTGTAATCGATTTAGGACCACAGTATTTACAAGGTTCATTTGTGAAACCTGGTAAGGAGATGCCGTCTCAACGAAAAATTAATTGCTCATTAGTACGTTGCAATCCGCAAACGGATGAAAATGCTTGCGGTTTATTGCAGATGGAGCATAGCGTACCGCCTGAAATATTATATGCTGCTTACTGGTACAGAAGCGGTACAAATGCTACCATGAGAAACCATTTAAAAGACATCGTAGATAGTACATTGGCTTTATTAAAAAAAGATAATTGTACTGTTTTGGATATTGGTTGCAATGACGGTACACTATTAGGTTACTATCCTGAAAAATGGGATAAATTCGGCTGCGATCCAAGTGATGTGGCACAAGAAGTAAAGATTGCAAAAGTAGTACAGGATATTTTTCCATCTGCAGAATTATTCAAAGCAATGGGAGACAAAAAAATGGATGTGATAACCTCTATTGCCATGTTCTATGATTTAGAAGATCCCGTTGAATTTGTAAAAGGTATTAAAAGATATTTATCTCCGGATGGTATCTGGGTTTTTGAAATGAGCTATATGCCGAAGATGTTAGAGATGGATAGTTATGATACTATTTGCCATGAACATTTAGAATTTTATTCATTAGCAGTACTGGAAAAAATTGTCGGAATGGCAGGTATGAAAATATTCAAAATTTCTTTCAATGATATTAATGGCGGCAGTATCAGATGTTATGCTACGCATAAAGAAAACGGATTATACTATTCTAAAGAAAATCATCAGTTCATGAATGAAATTCGTCAGAAAGAATTTGATCTGGAATTGGATACTGATAAACCATATGTTGCTTTTCAATATAGAATTGAAAAAGTAAAAAATGAATTACATGATTTATTGGTGAAATTGAAAAAAGAAGGAAAGAGGGTACATATATACGGAGCTTCCACAAAGGGTAATACAATTCTGCAATGGTGCGACATCAATAATATGCTGGTAGATTACGCTGCGGAAAGAAATCCGGATAAATATGGCGCTTCTACATTAGGTACTGATATTCCTATCATCAGCGAAGCAGACAGCCGTGCTATGAATCCTGATTATTATTTAGTGTTGCCTTGGCATTTTAAAGAAGAGTTTTTGGAAAGAGAAAAAGAAGCACTGGACAAAGGAACGGGTTTTATTTTTCCGATTCCAACGATAGATATTTATAAAAAATAATAATTTTTTTAGCTGTAGAATGGATAAGATACTCTTTGTAACCCATAAAAAAGCACAGTGCGGCGTATATAATTTTGGAATAGAAATTCTAGATATTTTAAAATCATCTCTCAAATTTAGTTTTATACACGCTGAATGTTCATCTGTTGCAGAATTAAAAGAAGCCATAAAAATTAATAAGCCTTCTGCGGTTATTTATAATTATCATCCTTCTGTATTACCATGGGCTGCAAAAAGAATTGCACCGCAAATACTTAAAAATAATTTATCTGATATTTCAATTCCGCAAATTGGAATCATGCATGAATTTACACAGGCTATTGCAGATACGGCTACTAATTACAGAAGACAATTTATTCCGGGGCATACAACACGGCTGTCAAATTCTATTTTTGATTTTTATATCGCTCCGGATCCAACTCTTTTATTAAAAAACCCATTGGTTTATAAGACAGGCAGATTGGTGACTGCTTATGAAAATAAATTTCCTGTGCCTGATAAACTAACGATAGGAAGTTTTGGTTTTGGAACACCAAATAAAGGATTTGAAAAGATTGTCACGTTAGTTCAAAATGAATTTAATGAAGCAATTATACGATTAAATATTTCTCTGCCAACTTTCGCAGATAAATTGATAAATGCAACATCAATCACAGATAATTGCAGAGCATTAGTTAATAAATCTGGTATTAAACTAGAAATTACACATGAGTATTTTGACAAAAATAGTATGCTTGATTTTCTCGCAAAAAATACGTGTAATATA
>JAYVPA010000123.1:0-5380 GCA_043757615.1 Sphingobacteriales bacterium
CGTGCACGTCTCCTCGAAAAATTATCCCTAAATAATAACGCAGAACTTACACGGTATGCCATAGACCATAAGCTAGTCTGATTTTGCTTTCTTTGTAGAACAAAATACTACAAATACATCATATTTTATTCTACCTCATGTATTCACCTTCAAGTGTATATTACGGTAGATTAGGTTCCGTATTTATGTATGAATCTAGTTGCTAATATTTTGAAAATATGAGGATTTTAATTGCAGATGATCATGCTATTGTGCGTAGAGGCGTAATAGAATTATTAAGATCCGAATTCTTAACAGCTGAAATACACGAAGCATTTAACGGACATGATGCACTGAGACAAGCAATAAACAATAGCTGGGATTTAATTGTAATGGATATTTCGATGCCTTTAAAAAATGGCATAGAAGCTCTTAAAGAAATACGTGTAGCAGGAATAAATACACCAGTGCTGATGCTGAGCATGCAGCCGGAAGACCAATATGCTATCCGCGCTATAAGAGCAGGTGCTTCAGGTTTTGTAAATAAAGAAAGTGCTACGGATGAACTTATTATTGCAGTCCGGAAAGTACTCTCAAACGGAAAATATATTTCCAGTTCAATAGATAAGAAGATAGAACTTTCACTGTTGGAAAATAAGAATATCGGTTCGGATTTGCTTTCAAACCGGGAAATCCAAGTGCTTCAATTGATTGCTTCCGGAAAAACGATAACGGATATTGCAGAATTGATACAATTGAGCATAACAACGGTCAGTACGTACCGTACCCGTATTCTTGACAAACTATCTTTAAGAAATAATTCAGAGCTTACACGCTATGCTATACACAATGGCATAGTATAATCCAGCCTTATTAATAAGTAGCTATTCCAAGATGTAGTACAAAATATTACACGGAGAAGAAGAGAATTACCACATTTCTTTCATATTTCTTACGATTTCGCATCATTTGAATGTGGTTTAACTTTACTTCATCAAAAAGAAAATAACATCATTAAAAATAAAAATAAAAGCGATGACAAAGTTTAAAAAATTAATCAGAAAAGTATTGAGAGAACAAAAAGAGTTTTTTAATACTATACAGTTACAACCTGAATTGATAGCTGTACAACCGGTAAAAAAAATGTCTATGACACATTTAAAAACACTGCAAAGAAAATCAAACCCAACAGGAATTTGGAATTAGGAAACCTATGTCTGAAACATAATACAGATCACCTTTTAATATGCGCATTTAAAGAACAAAGCCACTGATAAGATTCGGTGGCTTTTTTTATTTTTCATTTAATCAGTATAATTTTTGTAGTAACAAATGCTACATATATTTAAAGAGAGTTACCACATTTCTTTCACTTTTACTACTATGTTTTCTTATTTTCTTCAGCTTAAATTTACATATCAAATAATGTATTTCTATTCATTAATAATAAAATATAGAAAATGAAAAAGGTAAAAGAGTTAATCAAAAAAGTGATAAGAAAACAACAAGAGTTTCTTAATCAGTTACAATTACAACCTGAATTAATACTTTTTAAAGCGCTAAATAACTAATCTTATTTTTATCATTCCTAAAGAACAATAACAGAACCAACCCAACTACTCATTGAGCAATTAATAACAGAGGTAGAAACATCCAAAATTAAATAGACTTTGTTTTTAATTAACTTTTCTAACACAACTAAAGAATAAAAAGTCCCCGTACGTACACGGGGACTTTTTCATTTTAACTACTTGGGTTATGATGATGGGAGTCGGTTCGGGTGTCGGTTCTGTTTAATCAATCCTTATTATTCTTAATCAATTTTAACCATTGGGCATAAAAAAACCGCTGATTTTCAACGGTTTATTTTAAATACTGATAACTTGGTTATGTTATCTTGCTGTGAGAGTAGGACTTGAACCTACACAAGGCGATTAGGAACAGAACAAAAGTTGGTGGTCAACCCCTGCACACTAAAGTGCTCTACTCTGTCTTTATTTCGTGATCCCCACCCCCGAGACAAGAGGGCATGGCTGCCAAATTTCATCACCTCACAATGTTTCGACAAGCTCAACATATTTTCAATAGTTAATAAAAAAAATTCTGAGTACATCGAAGAATTAAAGAACTTGATGTGTCAAAGTTAATAAAAGGCTTTATTCTGTGCAAATAATTCAATAAATTAAACAAAAATTTGTACAATAGTCAATATTTTAATCATTTTATTGATTATTCGGTAAATATCACACTATAATTTAGCCTTATTTTGATAATTTTTTATTGGGTTTTATCAGAACGACGCAGTTGTTTGATATGAATACCCGCATGGCTGTCCATTTGCGTAAATCAGCTTGTGTTTTAAAGAATTGAACATCCATCAAAAACTATTCAAAATCAGTATCTATCCAGGCAATCATGCCACCTTTCAGATTGTATAATTTATCAAAGCCTTGAGTAGCCATATATTTGCAAGCCTGACCGCTTCTGTTTCCGCTTCTGCAATAAATAAAATAGGTTTTGCTTTTATTCAAGGCGCCCACTTTTTCCGTAAAACCCGGTTGCTGGATATCTATATCAATATGGCCTTCAATATTGGCTTCTTCAATTTCCGGCGCAGTGCGCACATCCAATAAAACAGCATTGTCCTTATCGCTATTATATGTTGCTAAAAATTCTTTTGGTGCTAAATCTTCGTATGCCATTTTTATTATTTATTAGAATTATTGACTGTAATATTAAATGATTTTTTTGAATAAAAAGTCTTGAAAGAAGTTAATAAAAATCCCAAACCATAAAGGTTCGGGAGTGCTTGAATCCGGCTGGTTAGTTATTTCTAGCTTCCGCACATTTCGCATTCGCCCGGATTTTCTAAAGAGCACACTTTTTGTGCTGCAATAAATTCATCCATGCTCATACCCAATTCTGCGGCTTTTTCTTCAATAGATTTTTCTTGTATCATCATCGGTTCTGCAACCGTAAACATTTCCTGTTGAGCAGTTGCAACGCCTTCATATATCGGAGCAACTACTGCTGCTTTTTCTATCATCACTTCTTTTTCTGCCATTGTGTTGGAAATTCTGGCTTTTTCTACATCTACCGTAAATTTGATTGGATCTACAGCAGGACGGGAACGTAAGTAATACATACCTGTTTTCAATCCTTTTTCCCACGCATAGAAATGTGCAGATGTCAGTTTTTTATAGTTAGGCGATTCCATAAACAAGTTCAGGCTTTGGCTTTGATCGATGAACGCGCCACGGTCTGCAGCCATGTCAATGATAGAACGTTGTTTGATTTCCCACGCTGTTTTGTATAATTCTTTGATGCCGTCAGGAATACCTTCAATCGGCTGGATAGAACCGTTGTTAGCGATGATTGCATTCTTCATTTCCTCACTCCACAATCCTAATTCAATCAGGTCTTTTAATAAGTGTTTATTCACCACCATAAACTGTCCGCTCAATACACGACGTGTATAGATGTTTGATGTATATGGTTCAAAGCATTCGTTATTTCCTAGAATCTGGGAAGTAGAAGCTGTTGGCATCGGCGCCACCAATAAACTGTTACGTACGCCTGTTTCCATGATTTCTTTGCGCAATGTTTCCCAATCCCAACGGTTCGTTGGTGTTACATCCCACATATCAAACTGGAATTTACCTTCAGAAATCGGTGAACCTTTGAATGATTCATAAGGTCCGTCAACTTTAGCAATATCTCTGGATGCGCATAATGCAGCATAGTAAATCGTTTCAAAAATATTCTTGTTTAAAATACGGGCTTCTTCGCTATCAAATGCATGACGCAACATCATAAACGCATCTGCCAGACCTTGTACACCTAAGCCTACAGGACGGTGACGCATATTGCTGTTTTTTGCTTCCTGAACCGGATAGAAGTTTACATCAATTACTTTATTTAAGTTTTTTGTAACGATGTACGTGATGTCATATAATTTCTGAAAATTGAATGTATTGTTTTCTACAAATCTGCTTAAGTTGATAGAGGCTAGATTACAAACAGCTATTTCATCTGCAGAAGTATATTCCATGATTTCCGTACATAAATTACTTGAACGGATAACACCTAAGTTTTTCTGGTTTGATTTGCGGTTTACATGGTCTTTGTACAACATGTATGGCGTACCTGTTTCCGTCTGGCTATCTAAAATGTGGAACCATAATTCCTGCGCATTGATTTGCTTACGGAATTTTCCTTCTGATTCATATTTTAAATATAAAGCTTCAAATTCCTCAGCATAAGTATCAGCTAAACCCGGGCATTCGTTTGGACACATCAATGACCATTTTGCGTTTTCTTTTACGCGCTTCATAAATAAATCCGGAATCCAGAGTGCGAAGAATAAATCACGCGCTTTCATTTCTTCTTTTCCATGCGGACGGCGCAGTTCCAGAAAATCGAAAATATCTGCATGCCAAGGCTCTAAATAAATTGCGAATGCACCTTTACGTTTTCCGCCACCCTGGTCTACGTATCTTGCTGTAGAATTAAATACCTGTAACATAGGCACCAGACCGTTGCTTTCACCGCCTGTACCTTTGATATAACTTCCTTTTGCTCTTACATTGTGGATGCTTAAACCGATACCACCGGCAGCTTGTGAAATTTCAGCGCAGTTTTTCAGCGTATCATAAATACCTTTGATGCTATCATCTTTCATTGTCAATAAGAAACAAGAAGATAATTGTGCTTTTGGAGTACCTGCATTATATAAAGTCGGTGTAGCATGTGTAAACCATTTTTCCGACATTAAATCGTAAGTTTCAATGGCTGCATCAATATCGTTTTTGTGAATACCAACCGCCACACGCATCAGCATATGCTGAGGGCGTTCAACTACTTTGCCGTTCATTTTTAATAAATAAGATTTTTCCAGCGTTTTGAAACCAAAGAAATCATAATTATAATCACGGTGATGAACGATAGCCGCATCCAGTCTCTCTTTGTTCGTCATGATGATTTCAAATACATCATCCGCGATTAAAGGAGCTTGTTTGTTTGTTTTCGGGTCTACGTAGTTATATAATTCTTCAATAATTCTTGAAAAATTCTTCTTTGTATTTTTATGCAAATTAGATACAGCAATACGTGCTGCCAATACTGCATATTCCGGATGCACTACAGTCATGTTGGCACTGGTACGTGCAGCCAACTCATCCAGTTCTGTAGTAGTCACGCCATCATACAAACCTTGGATAACAGCCTGTGCTACTCTGTGAGGAACCACGAAAGTAGAGTTTAAGCCGAAAGATAATTTGCTGATTCGCGCGGTGATTTTATCAAAGTGGACAGGTTCTTTTCTGCCATCGCGTTTTATAACGTACATAATATATGGTTTTATTGGGTTGGTTGAAATTAAAATTTAAAAGAAAATCAGATT
>JAYVPA010000124.1:0-5353 GCA_043757615.1 Sphingobacteriales bacterium
CTTTTAGTAAATCCCACTAATTATATTTGTGATATCCGAAACGCTATCGCGGGTATGTATACTTTCAGATGGACTATAAATGCTGGAAACACCTGCCCTGATAACCATGATGATATCAACGTTGTTATTCCGGACAGTTCTATTACCAAAGCGAATGCAGGGACAGATCAGACTATATGCTATAATTCTTCCGTTTCGTTAGAAGGAAATGCATTTCGTGCTGATGAACATGGGACGTGGAAAGCAATTCCGAATGATATTACATTTTATCCATCTAACAATATTGCTACACCTATAATTACAGGTTTAAGATCTAATACTGCATATACACTTATTTACACTATTACAAATTCTTGTGGTCAATCATCTGTTGACTCTGTTAAGATTACATCAGGAGCAGCTCAAGGCCCTTCTGATGCTGTTGCAGGTGCCAATCAATGCCTTCCTTTAAATACACGTACTATTCAGATGAATGCAAATATTCCTGTTTCAGGTACTGGTAAATGGATGCAGCTTGATGGCCCGGCTTGTGTTATTACAAATCCCGCTTTAAATAATACATCAGTAACAAACGTCGCTGCGGGTAATTATAGATTTATTTGGATGGTTAGTATAAATAGTTGTTCCAATATTTCCAGAGATACAGTCAATGTTACTGTTTCAGACAGTATTATTATTGCCAACGCAGGAACAGATGTAACTAAATGCACGAATTCACTATTTCTGCATGGAAACAATCCGGCATTCGGGGTCGGCCAATGGTCGCAGATTTCCGGCGACGGTAGCGCAGTCATTGATTCAGCAAGACGAGCAATCACTAATGTGAGGAATTTATTTACCGGATTGTATACTTTCAGATGGACGATAAGTAATGGAGTATGTCCGGGTAAATTTGACGACGTTGTATTAAATATTTCATCTCCTGCTGCTGTTGCAAAAGCAGGTCCGGATCAATCTGTATGCGGGAGTAATACAAACCCAATAGAACTACATGCAACTGCACCATTAACAGGTTCAGGTCAATGGGTTTGGGTAACAGGTCCAACAAGATCACCATATATAACTAATAGTACAACACCTAATGCGGTAACTTCAACGCTTAGCAGCGGCTCACATGTTTTCAGATGGATTGTAAGTGGAGGTCCGGGTTGTCCTCAATCAAAAGATGATGTTATAATCAATATATCTGAACCTGCTAATGCCGGTTTGGATAAGACTTTATGTAATCTGACATCTCTTCCTCTAAATGCAAATACAGGAAGCACAGGTATCTGGAGCCAGGTAACAGGTCCTAGTGCCAATGTCATTCAAACACCTGCCGGTAATCCGAATGCCAATATTTCGGGACTTCTTCCAAACTCTACATATACTTTTAGATACACTATACCTGCTTTTGCAGGTTGTCCTTCCACATTTGATGATGCAGTTGTTGTAAACAAATCTCCTACTATAACAAATGCGGGAATAGATAATTCATATTGTAATACTAAAACATTAGCACTGAATGCCAATCAACCGGCTATAGGCGAAACAGGTACATGGTATGTTTTATCAGGACAAACAGGCGTCTCATTTCTACCAAATGCTAATACACCAAATGCTACATTAGTGAATGCCGAATCCGGGACATATCTTTTTAAATGGACCATCTCGAATGATGTGTGTGCAAATTCTGATGTAACACAAATAGATAATTATATTTCACCAACCACCGCATACGCAGGCGTGGATGATTCTTTATGTTTTACGAACAGCATTACTTTAACCGGTAATAAACCGCTTGTCGGAACCGGTAAGTGGACAGAAATTTCAGGACCTAATCAAGTTACTTTTGATACGCCCGATAATTACAAATGCATAATAAAAGGGTTAATAAAAGGAACCTATCGTTTTGCATGGACTATTTCAAATTTCACATGTACACCATCTTCTGATGAAATAAGTATTTCAATTTTAAGCAATGCAGATATCGTTTCTGCAGGTAACAATCAGCATATTTGTTCTACTACTACTACATTAAAAGCAAATCCACCTTCAGCAGGTAACAAAGGCTTATGGTCACAAATTTCAGGACCTCATCCAGTTTTCTTTTCTTCTCTTACCAACGCTACTACTACGTTAACGGAACTTATTCCCGGTACGTACAAGTTTGTATTTAAGATTTATAATGAAAGATGTTTTAATAGTGATACTGTTGAAGTCGTTGTAAATCCATCGGTAAGTGTATATGCAGGCAGCGATATATCTGTATGCAATAAAACGACAGCTATTCCACTTTCAGGTTCTTTGGTTAGGGGCTATACAACTATTGGAAATTGGTCTATCGTTTCTGGTGAAGGAACGCTTAGTTCTGCATCGCCAACCAACAATCCATCTGCTGTAACATTTACTCCTGTTATAAGTTATTCAGGTCCTGTTGTTCTTAGATTGTCTGCTACTGATAATTGCCATACGGCAACAGATGATGTTACCGTTTTTGTAAACCCAGCGGCTCCCTACATAAATGCTATAAATGATTCGATAAGGACTGACCCTAATACTTCTGTAAATATTAATGTATTAAAGAATGATATTTCATCTGGTGATGATACGCTGAGATTATGTAATAACGCGATAATCATAAAACCGGTACATGGTACGGCAATGGTAAATTCCGATGGTACCATTGCATACAAACCTGTGAACGGATATCTGGGTGTTGATAGCTTTAATTATAAGCTTTGTAATACAGTTAACATACCTAACAACCCTGCACTAAATTGTTATACACCGGGAAATAGTGATGCCTGGGTGTATGTTACTATAGAAGGTTGCACAGTACCTAATTCATTTTCACCTGATGGAGATGGAGTGAATGATCTTTTTGAAATTCCATGCGCACAAGGTAATGTAGAATTAAGTGTATTTAATCGCTGGGGAATAGAAGTATATCAGAATAAGCATTACAAAAATGGCTGGGATGGTACTTATAACGGAGCACCTTTGCCGGAAGGAACTTATTTCTACATGCTAAAATATTCTACTGATAATATAAATGAATTAGATAAGGAAGGATTCATTACCATCCGCAGATAACAAGACCCTATTTTTAAATTTAAACATAAAAACCCATGACCCTACTTAACAAAAACACAATTGCAACACTCCTGTTGGTGTGTAGTAGTATTGTGACAGCATTCGCGCAGCAAGATGCCCAGTATTCGCAATTCATGTATAACAAATTACCCCAGAATTCTGCATATACAGGTTCGAGGGAAGGATTGTCTATACGTGCCCTGTATCGAAACCAATGGACCGGCAAAAAAGGAAACGCTATTGAAGGTGCTCCTAAAACGACAACATTCAGCATACACAGTCCATTAAAAAAAGAATCTTTCGCTCTTGGATTTTATTATGTAAATGACAGATTAGGATTGGAACAAAAGAACCAGTTTGATGTAACCTATTCTTATCGCTTATCACTTGGTAAAAAAGTAAAATTAAGCATTGGTATTAACGGCGGAATTTTATGGTATAAATTAAATGCTTCAGAAGCTATTCTTGTTAATCCGGATGATAACAAATATCAAAAAAATATTAGCCGCGTATTACCTGATGTAGGTGCGGGTTTGTATATCTATCATCCTAATTTTTATTTTGGCGCCAGCGTACCAAATTTTATAAAAGGAAACTTAGCCAATAAAGGGGAAAATTCCGACTCCAAACGAACGGCACATTTCGTCGTAATGGCAGGCGGCTTAATACCTGTCAGCAAGCATATAAGCATCAGACCGCAAGTACAGTATTGTTACCTGGCAAGTACATCTAAAAAGATACCTCATACTTTTGATTTTAACCTGAGTTTATTAATTTATGACAGAGTAAATATCGGAGGCCAATACCATACAACTTTTAACAATAAGAATGAAAATGTAAAGCTTACCAATCCTGACAGTTTTGATTTTATGCTGGAGGTGTGGCCAACCAAACAACTGATGATTGGTTATGCATATGATTATACTTTATCTAAATTATCTAATGTAAACAGTGGCACACACGAAATTATGATTGGCTATGATTTAACGCAAAAAAAACAAAGAAAAAAATCAATGACAGGATGTTATCATTTTTAATAAAAGTATACAGATTAGTTCTTTCATTTATTGATCATAAAATTGATAACAGATATACGGCTGTCGGATATAAATATTAGAGTGTTTTATTTGCAGCGCAATTATCGTAATTATATAAATAAGGAATTATTGTGTGTTGTATTATACACACGAAATTCTTAAACCTGAACCCTAGAAACATTTTTAAAAAATTCAATCAATTTATGCCGGAGTAATATATACCGGTATTAAAAGAATGAATTATTGTTAACATAAAAACCCCTTTGTCATGAAACCTAAACAACACATGTTAACTGCATTTATGATTGCAGTATTCATTTCCGGCAGTTTTACAACATTATACGGAAAAGATAAAACTTCAAATAACCAGAATAAAAAAAGTCCGGTTGTTTCATATAATTTATCAGATATCAGTCTGAAAGCAATTTCTGAAAAACAAAACGACCTTTTGCAATGGGAATTAACAAATACTTCCGGAATTGCATATTTTACTATTGAACGTGCAACTAATTACAATATGGAGTTTAGTGAAGTTGCCAGTATTCATCCGTTAGAATGTGCAGACATCAGCAAAAATGCAAGTTTTAAATTTGCCTGTGCAACAAGCGAAGATCAACAATTTTCATACTATAAAATAAAAACTACTTATCAGGACAATACAAGTATTGAATCAAACATGGTTTATATTAAAAAGGCGGAAGAATTTTCTAATCTTAGTATATCAGAAATAAAAAATCATAGAGGACAAATCAGCTTAACTTTTAATTCTCCTAAAACACAAAATATTACTTTAAATGTCATGGACCGAACAGGGCAGTTGTTAGCTGTTAAAGACATTGCGGCTACTAATGGTAATAACGTCTATATATATGACGGTAGCTCTATACATTCTTCCGAGATGTTGATTTTTTCTTTAAATAATAATCAGCATGAGCTTATCAGTAAAAAATATATGATGGCTTCTAAATAGTGAAATTTCAGGTTTTTATTTTCAATGGGCAAGCTGACTTTATTAAGTCAGCTTTTTTATTAATAGCCTTTATTTTTTCTACTCTTTATCAGCTAAAAGGGAATAGTCATAATTTAAACTAGATTTTAATGAAGGCTTTTCGTATATAATACCCTGTACTTTCTGTACAGATAAATAAAAGATAAGGTTATCAAGGGATGGATAATTACAAAAAGCCAGATATTTATTGCTTTGTAACTCATGCCTGTAATATGACTAAGTCCGATTAGAG
>JAYVPA010000125.1:0-5351 GCA_043757615.1 Sphingobacteriales bacterium
CCTTTTGAAAAAACCGTAGAAGAATACATCAGTACCAGAAAAAAGTATTTGCATTTTTATCACCATCATCTATATATTGATGGTACGCAAAAACTACAAACTACCAAAGGTTTTGACAAAATTGGATTAGATAAAATGATGTATTTGGATTTCTATGCAATTGAACGTTTTGGAAAAACAAGATTAGGTACATTAATGCATTATGCAAAACAAGGTCAGAACAAGAAATTGATGGCGCAAATTGTAGAAGAAACAAAAGATACGATTCATCAAATTGTAAAAGAAATAAAACCGGATGCTGTTTTATTTGTTCCTCCAACCATAAAACGTGAAGTACAAATTATGCACTATCTAAAAAAACATTTAGAAATAAATAAAATTGAAATAGATGTACAAAAAATAAAATCAGAAATTGTGATTCCGCAAAAAGCGCTATCAAAAATTAATGAAAGAATAGCAAATGCACAGATGAGTTTTCTGGTACGAGAAAAAATAAAATATAAAACAATTTTATTGATTGATGATGCTGTTGGCTCAGGTGCTACAATGAATGAAATTGCCAGTAAAATAAAAGACAAAGGCATAGCAAAGAAAGTAGTTGGTTTAGCAATTACCGGAAGTTACAAAGGATTTGAGGTGATTTCCGAATTATAAATTATTATCACAAAAAAAGTTAATCACCATTTGTGCATTTAATAAAATTGTATCTTGAAAAATAATTTATCTGTATGAAAAAATTCTTTCTTGGCGTCCTGATTCTTTTTGTTGTCTTACTTGCAACAGCCATTGCCGTTCCTTTTGTATTTAAAGACAAAATTATTGCAAAAGCAAAGCAAGAGATCAGCAAACAGGTAAATGCTAAAGTAGATTTTACAGATATTGATTTATCCTTGATAAAAAACATACGCAACTTCCCGAATATTGCCTTAAGTATTGAAAATTTAAGCATTATTGGTATTGCGCCATTTGAGGGAGATACGCTTCTGAATATTGAAAGCACGAAAGCTTCTTTAAATTTAATGAGCGTGATAAAAGGTGTGCAGTATAAAGTGGAAGCAATAGAATTAAACAATGCCACATTGAATGCAATTGTAAATAAAGATGGAATTGCCAACTGGAAAATCACGAAACCATCAATCAGTGCTTCAAAACCATTCAAAATGGTTTTAAATAAACTTATCCTGGATAATGTTAATGTGTATTATGATGATTTGAAAGGCGGAACTTCCTTAAAAGCAGAACATATAAATCATACGGGAACCGGTGATTTTTCTTCTGACATTCTGGATTATACTTCAAAAACAGAAATTGAAAAGATTTCTCTGGCACAAGGTATTGTTGATTATCTGAAAGATACAAAGCTAACGTTTGACAGTAAACTCAACATCGATCAGAATCAGCATAAATACGCATTTAAAGACAATAAGATTACATTGAATGATTTAGGTTTATTGTTTAATGGTTTTATTCGCATTCCTGATTCTACCAAAACGGAAATGGATGTAAGTTTCAGGGCAGACAATACTACTTTCAAATCTTTGTTATCCTTAATTCCCGCTATTTATTCTAAAGATTTTAATGATATAAAATCATCGGGAAATTTAGAATTAAACGGCAGTGCGAAAGGCACCCTGCAGGGCAGTAATTATCCGCAGTTTAATCTCAACCTGAAAGTATATAACGGCCAGTTTCAATATCCGAAATTACCGACTGCAGTAACGGATGTATTTATTGATGCGCACATAAACAGTCCCGGCGGAAGCTTAGATAATACCATCATTGACGCACCTGATTTGCGCCTGACAATGGCGAATGAACCAATCACTGCCAAACTTAAAATAGCAACGCCTGTTTCTGACCCGAATATAGATATAGAGGCTAAAGGAAAGATAAATCTTGCCGACGTGCAGAAATTTTATCCGCTTGAAGGTGTGCAAAAACTAAGCGGCACTGCAAAGGTTGACCTTACCGTAAAAGCAAAAAAATCTGACGTGGATGCAAAACGTTATCAGAATATAAATGCTGCCGGAAATATAGCAGCAACAGATATTGAATATGCTTCTGCAGATGTTCCGAAACCAATTTCCATAAGTAATCTGCTGTTGAATTTTTCACCGCAATTTGTTGATATAAATGAATGCAAAGCGACTATCGGAAAAAGCGATTTTGATATTTACGGAAAACTGGAAAATGTAATTGGTTACGTGTTGTCAAAGGATGCAATAATAACAGGGAATCTGACGATTGCTTCCAATAAGATTGATGCAAATGAATTTTTACCTGATTCTGCATCCGCAAATAAATCAAAATCACAAAAAGCAAAAGATGTTGTACGTGTTCCAAAAAACATGGACTTCACAGGCGTCACCACAATTGGTGAATTATTATATGGCGACTTAGTCATCAAAAATCTGAATGGCAAGATTAATCTGAAAGATGAACAATTAAATTTAAACAACCTGACTGCAAATTTATTAGGCGGCAGTGCTGTGGTAAACGGATTTTATAACACAAAAGCGGATATTCCCACAGGAAATATCACATATAGCATCCAGAATTTTGACATACAGCAAGTATACAAATATGTCGGAGCCATGAAACAGGCTGCACCCATCATGAAATATGTACATGGTACTTTCGGTTCTAATATGAATATTCAGACGGCAATAAATCCCGACCTTTCACTGGATTTAAAAACAGTGAATGGTGTAGCAGGATTCAAGATGCCATTAGCAAATGTTGCCGGTGTGCCTGCTTTGCTAAAGATAGTAGAGCAAACAAAACTGAAACAATTAGAAAATCTCAAAATTGAAAATCTGGATATCAAAACAACTATTGCAAACGGCAGAATTTTGGTAGCACCTTTTGAAACAAAAGTGAATAACCTGAAAATGGTTGTTAGTGGTTCACAAGGTTTAGATCAGACGATGGATTACAACGTTGCCATTGATGTGCCATGGAAAGAACTTGGACAAGCTAGCAGTTTTGCAAAAGGATTGCTGGCAAAAAACCCGATTCCAAAATTGAAGAATATGGTGCCTGAAATAATTCGTATTAATTTAAAAGTGGGTGGCACATTCAACAAACCTACCGTGAATGTTGGCAAACCTGATGCAACTGCAGGTAATGCAACAATGAAAGATGCAGTAAAAGAACAGGCACAACAGCAGGCACAGCAAATAAAAGTGGAAGCCAAACAGACATTGGATTCCATAAAAACGCAGGCAAAGGAAGAATTAAAAAACAAAATCCAGGAAGCTTTGCAGGGGAAAAATCCTGATGATACGACACCCAACAAAAGCATTCAGGATAATGTAAAAGAGCAATTAAAGAATAAATGGGGTTGGCCGAAGTAAGTATTTACGATGTATAAAACTTTTATACGTTTCAATTTTTTATTTTGATATTTTTGTGAATCGTACCGCGTAGTACGAATTACAGTACTCAATACTTCAACATGCAAATAGCTGAACTCAACAAAACTGCCACACAAATACGAAGAGATATTGTGCGTATGGTACATCAATGCAAAAGCGGACACCCGGGTGGCTCGCTTGGCTGCGCTGATTTTTTTACAGCACTTTATTTTGAAATCATGAAACTGGATACTGATTTTATGATGAATGGAAAAAATGAAGATGTTTTCTTTTTGTCGAATGGCCATATTTCACCTGTATTTTATTCTACTTTGGCGCGTCGCGGTTTTTTTGAAGTAAAAGAATTAGGAACGTTTCGTCATATAAATTCACGTTTACAAGGACATCCAACAACTCATGAAGGTTTGCCCGGAATACGTATTGCAAGCGGTTCTTTAGGACAGGGAGTTTCTGCTGCCATTGGTTGTGCATTAGCAAAAAAAATGGATGGTGATGACAGATTCGTTTTTGTTTTAACGGGAGATGGAGAATTGCAGGAAGGACAGATCTGGGAAGCATTGATTTTTGCTTCTGCAAAAAAAGTAGATAATTTAATTGTAACGGTTGACTGGAACAATGCACAAATAGATGGTTCTACACAACAAGTTTGTGATTTAGGGGATTTGAAAGCAAAATTTTTAGCATTTGGTTTTGAAGTATTGGAAATGAATGGCAATGTAATGGATGATGTGGTTTTCACGATTACGCAAGCACAATTGAAAGCAAAAAATGGAAAACCCGTTGCAATATTGATGCATACACAAATGGGCTTTGGTGTAGACTATATGATGGGCACACACAAATGGCACGGAAACGCACCAAACGATGAGCAGCTGGAAAAAGCAATGGCGCAATTACCCGCCACGATAGGTGATTATTAGAATGAGTGAATATGAGTACTGTCAAAAAAATATTAACAATAACCAATAATGACCTAATTAAAGAATTTTCTTCTACTAAAGAAATTCTTGACTATTATAAAGAGAGTACAAAGTATATAATCACTAGAGATGCAAAAGCATATAAACGAAATCCTCTTTATGGCAAGAATAGCATGGTCGACGATTATTTATTCAAAGTATCTGTAAAAGATATTGAAAACAACGATAGGATAATAAAATATGGAAATTTCAAGATAAAATTTATAGATTATTTTGAATCTACAACTTATATGGATCGAATACAATATAGTGGCTATAACTTTGAAATAATTGATAATAATGGAGATTGTTACAATAACATAAAACTTTCTTCATTTATTAAAGATAAATCTTTTAGCAGTGAGTTTTTAGAGAATGATTGGAAATTAGCACGATTAGAGAACATAATAAAATTTATAATTTTTATACAATCGTTTGAAGATTTAAAAGAAGTAGAAGAAACATTTTTATCATACAGCAATATCAAATAAATGAGTTTACAAGACATCACATTCACAGAAAAGAAAGATACACGCAGCGGTTTTGGCGTCGGAATTCATGAAGCAGGACAAGCAAATGAAAATGTTGTCGCGCTATGTGCTGATTTAGTCGGCTCGCTAAAACTGGAAAAGTTTATAGAAGATTTTCCCAATCGTTTTGTGCAGACAGGCATTGCAGAAGCCAACATGATCGGTATTGCAGCAGGGTTGGCTATCGGCGGAAAAATTCCTGTCGCTACTACGTTTGCTAATTTCGGAACCGGTCGTGTGTATGACCAGATTCGTCAAAGCGTTGCCTACTCAAATAAGAATGTAAAAATCTGCTGTTCCCATGCTGGCTTGACTTTAGGTGAAGATGGTGCAACGCATCAGATTTTAGAAGATATCGGTTTGATGAAAATGCTGCCGCATATGACAGTTGTTGTTCCTTGTGATTACAATCAAACAAGACTCGCAACCAAAGCAATCATTGAAAGAGTCGGTCCGACTTACTTGCGTTTTGGTAGACCTGTCTG
>JAYVPA010000126.1:0-5348 GCA_043757615.1 Sphingobacteriales bacterium
CCGTAAAATTGTTTTAATATTTTAGACCATTGTTTGTGTCCTTCCGCAATCTCATCAAAATCTTTTTCCATTTCAGCTGTAAAAGAATAATCCATCACCCGCGTAAAATTTTCCATCAGGTAGTCTGTCACCAAACCGCCAATGTCTGTTGGAATCAATTTTCCTTTTAAAGAACCTGTATTTTCAGAAAGTGTTTCTTTAGAAATATTTTTGTTGGCAGATAATTCCAGTCGTTGATATTCACGCGGTTTACCTTCTGCTTCACCTCGCGCAACATATTCCCTGTTTTGAATAGTAGAGATTGTAGGAGCGTACGTGGAAGGACGACCTATGCCCAACTCCTCCAGTTTTTTAATCAAACTTGCTTCCGTAAAACGTGCCGGCGGTTGTGAAAAACGCTGACGTGCTTCTATATTTTTATACTGCAGATTCTGTCCTACAGATAAAGCCGGTAGCATACCGCTTTCTTCTGCGTCTTCATCATCCGTACCTTCTATATATACCTTTAAAAATCCGTCAAACTTCATTACTTCACCTTCCGCCACAAATTTTTCTTTACGAGTAGAGATATCAATTTTTGCTACTGTTTTTTCTAAACGTGCATTGCTCATTTGCGAAGCAATCGTACGCTTCCAGATTAAATCATATAAACGTTCTTCATCACGGTTCGTGCCTTCCTGTGTATTCTCTATATATGTGGGGCGAATGCCTTCGTGCGCTTCCTGTGCATTGGAATTTTTAGAAGCGTATTGTTTTCTGTTGGAATATTCTTTTCCAAACTCTTTATTTATATAAGACTGAATTGTGTTTAATGCCAGCTCAGAAAGATTCGGGGAATCCGTTCTCATATAAGTAATCTTACCATATTCATATAGCTTTTGGGCTACCGACATGGTACGCGAAACAGAAAATCCTAGTTTACGGGATGCTTCCTGTTGTAAGGTAGAAGTAGTAAATGGTGCAGCAGGTCCTTTTTGTGTGGGCTTTACCTGTATGTCTGCTACATTGAATAAGGCATCTTTTACTTCCTTTAAAAATTTCTCCGCTTCCGGTTCTGTTTTTATTTTTTCAGATAATTCCGCTTTGAATACTTTACCGTCAGATAAAAAATAGGCTACTACTTTGTAAAAACTTTCTGAATTAAAGCTGTTTATTTCGCGTTCGCGTTCTACCACTAGTCTTACTGCAACAGATTGTACGCGCCCGGCAGATAATGTTCTTCTGCCCAGTTTTTTCCATAAAACAGGGGATAACTCAAACCCAACTACTCTGTCGAGTATACGGCGTGCTTGTTGTGCATAGAATAAATTCTGGTCTAATAATCTTGGATTTTGAACAGCTTTTAATATGGCTGGAGCAGTGATTTCATTGAAGACAATGCGTTTGGTTTTTTTCATATCCAAATTCAACACTTCACATAAATGCCAGGAAATAGCTTCACCCTCACGATCCTCATCCGTTGCTAACCAAACTTCTGCGGTTTTTGCCAGTTTTTGTAATTCACGAACTACTTGTTCCTTGTCTTCTGATATAATATAAGAAGGTGCAAAATCATTATTGATATCAACGCCGTCTTTTTTCGCTAAATCCCGAATATGACCATAACACGACTTTACCATAAAATCCTTACCCAGGATTTTTTCAATCGTTTTCGCTTTTGCCGGCGACTCTACTATCAATAAATTTTTAGCCATAATCTTTTAAGTAAATTAGTATTTAGTAATTAGTATTTAGAACTGCAATTATCAAATCAGAATAACTATTTTCAATAAATTTTATTGAATTTCACATCTAATTACAAACTACTCGGAACTCAGTACTATCTACTTCAACCCGCAAATAAAACTAAATTTTCCATTTTGTTTACTATATCTTATCTAAAAATCAAATTCTTTTAATAGATAAATACGTATTTTTGAAAAAAAACAGATGAATACGCTGCTTTCCATTTCACCTATTGACGGAAGATACAGATCAAAAGTTGCTACACTCGAAAACTATTTTTCCGAATTCGCGCTTATTAAATACAGGGTTCGTATAGAAATTGAATATTTTATTGAGTTGTCCAAAACAATAGAAGAAATTGGTTTGCTTACTGATAATCAGGAAATTGAATTGCGTAAGTTGTATAAAGACTTCAGTATTGGAGATGCAAATCGGGTAAAAGAGATTGAAAAAACGACGAACCATGATGTAAAAGCGGTAGAGTATTTTATTAAGGAAGAAATTAAAGATGAAGAGCTAAAAAGAAAATCAGAGTTCATTCATTTCGGGTTGACTTCCCAGGATATTAATAATACGGCAATTCCCTTGTTGCTGAAAGAAGCTTTCCAGGATATTTACCAGAAAACGTTTTATGAGGTATATAATGAGCTGCTAAAAAAGGTAAAAGAGTATGAGCAGATTCCAATGCTGGCGAAGACACACGGGCAGCCTGCATCACCTACGAGGTTGGGAAAAGAGCTGCATGTTTTTGTGGAACGGCTGGAAAACCAGTTTTTATATTTTAACCAGATTCCGTATTCTGCAAAATTTGGTGGTGCCACCGGAAATTTTAATGCGCATCATGTGGCTTATCCGGCGAAAGACTGGAAGCATTTTGGAAATCATTTTGTAAAAGATATTCTGGGTTTGCAGCGTTCTCAAACGACAACGCAAATCGAGCATTACGATAATCTCGCGGCATTGTTTCACAATTATGCGCGTATCAATACTATCCTCATAGATTTATCCAGAGATATGTGGAGCTATGTGTCTATGGATTATTTCAAACAGAAAATAAAAGAAGGAGAGATTGGAAGTTCGGCAATGCCGCATAAAGTGAATCCGATTGATTTTGAAAATGCGGAAGGAAATTTAGGAATGGCGAATGCGATCTTCTATCATTTGGCTGAAAAGCTGCCGGTTTCGCGTTTGCAGCGAGATTTGACGGATTCTACAGTGCTGCGGAATGTGGGTGTTCCTATAGCTCATACTATTATAGCCATGGAATCAATCATTAAAGGACTGGATAAACTGCTGGTGAATGAATCAAAAATAAAACAGGATTTAGAAGATAACTGGATTGTAGTTGCGGAAGCGATACAAACTGTGCTGCGCCGTGAAGGTTTTGACAAACCATATGAAGCATTGAAAATACTTACACGTACCAATACTAAAATAGGAGAGAAAGAAATCCATGAATTTATAGATTCATTAGATATGAGAGATGAGATTAAGAGAGAATTGAAAGAAATCACACCGTTTAATTTTACAGGGATATGATCACCATATATCATAACAACCGTTGCGGGAACAGCAGAGGCGCCTGCAACATACTGGAAGAAAGCGGGAAGAGATTTAAAACAGTAGAATATTTAAAAGATACTCCGACGGTAGAAGAATTGAAATCCATTCTAAAGAAACTTCAACTAAAACCGCACAATTTAATTCGCACAAAAGAAAGTGTCTATCAGGAAAACTATAAAGGTAAAACTTTAACGGATGATGAATGGATTCAGGTGATGCATGCAAATCCAATTCTGATAGAAAGGCCAATCGTTATTAATGGTAATAAAGCTGTTGTCGCACGACCTCCGGAAAAAGTGTTGGAGATTTTATAATACTTAAAATAAGATGTTATGATGAAATGTGTTAAATGCGAAAATGAAATAAGATGTAATCTTAGCATAAGAACAGAGGAAGAAGACAGACCTATTGAAATCTCTTATCAGTGGTGGTCATGCGAAAGCTGCGGAGCTAAATATTATGGTATATTGGAAGACAGCAATGTAAATATGTTTGATGACAGATTACTTCATAAAGGATATCTGGCCAATGAATCTGAATGGCAGGAAAGGCTTAGTTGGGGAATGCAATGCCCCAATCCGGGAAATGCAGCGTGTACGTGTGAAGTACACAAAGGAGTAACATCGGCAGGTTTCTTTGGTGAAAGCGCCTGGTATACGTATGAATAAACGCTATCAGAATTGTGATTGGTTATTTTTTATACTTTTGGATTGTTTTAATTGCTTTTATGTAATCCACATCATATTTATTGGTGCCATTTTTACTTTCATGGGTATCTTCTATTATAATCCCATAATCATAAATGGAATTATTTTTTATCTTATAAAAACCTGTCCAGTTTACACCTGAATATACATAGTTCTCAATAATATTATTTTCTGCATTAAATCTTGGATTTTTTATGTTTTTGAATCCTTTAATTTTTATTAGCTGGTTGTCTTCTAAATCCAATAAGTATAAATAAAATGTCCAGTTGCTCTTTGCATCCAACGTATTCTGAATTAAAATGTCTTTGATTTTATCATTGTTGTAGTCTGTAAAAAGCATACCCTGATTCCTGCTATAGATGGTATCTCTGTAAAGTTCAACTTTTTTATTGTCTATGTTTTTTGAAAAAATAAAAATGGTGTTATTGATTTTTGAATTATCACTGTTCGTAGAATCTATAAGAACCAGGCTTACTTGGTAGCCTTTCATTTTATAAATACTATCACAGTTAATGATTTTAGAATTACTTTCTGTTTTAGTGTTTTTTGCCCCACCCACTGAGTAGTTAAGAATGAATAAGGCAAATAATATTTTTAGTTGCGTGTTGCTCATATAATATGAACAGTTAATCTACAATATCTCGCTCCAGATTTTCTTATCCTTCAATAAAATTTCACGCATGATACGGACAGGTGGCATGCCGTTGTCTGTCATGACATCATTGAATTTTTGTAAAGAATAATTACTGCCTTCCTGTTTTTTGTAATCTTCACGAAGTTTCAGGATTTGTAATTTACCCAAGGTATAAAATAAATAACCAGGATCAAACGTACCTCTCATCGCTTCCTCGTGTGCTGGTTTTTCACCTTGATACCAATTGTCTACAAAGAATTTAGTCGCATCCTCTACAGACATGCCATGGCAATGTGTATTAATGGATACACATAAACGGCATAAACGTAACAATGCATCGCTGGATTGTGCCAAACGATATTTCGCCGTACGAACAGCATCACCATTATTACCATAACCTTCGTCGACCATCATTTTTTCTGTATAGTGCGCCCAGCCTTCTGAATAGGCATAACTGCCAAATATTTTTTGAACTTTTGAAGCACCGGAAGCATTTAAATGTAAAAATTGTGTATAATGACCAGGATATGCCTCGTGGATTGATACAATGTCTGTAATGTAATAATTAAAATATGCCAGCCATTCTTCCTGTTGTTTTGCTGTCCATTTTGTATTCACCGGAGTGATATAATAATACGCTTCTGTTGCTTTTTCTTCAAAAGGTCCGGGTGTATCCATAGAAGCAGTACTGGTAGAACGTGCGTAAGGTGGCGTTTCTT
>JAYVPA010000127.1:0-20182 GCA_043757615.1 Sphingobacteriales bacterium
CTTGTATGAAGATAAAGAAAACAGAGGTATTGCAAGTACTATAGAACAAGCGATGGCAGTCAAGCGACCAATTGCTGTTTCCGACAGCATTATGTTCCGACATGTCTTAGATACAACGCCTTCTGTTTGTGTAACTAAGAATCCTCTGAAGAATATAATTAATAACGGATTTCAGCCATTGCAGAAACATTATAAAGAGTGGAATGCTGACAATCTTTTATGGGAATATGAAAGAATAACATCTTCTGTTTTAAACAGATGGAAATTTCCTGTCAAACCAAAAATGGGAAAAATAAGAACCGTCTTATCTGTTTGGAATACATTATTTTCTATGCCGGATAAATCCTTTACATGGTTAAGAAATTCAGAAAAAGCGAATGACGATGATATGTCAATAAATTCGTCAATACAATATAAACCTGTAACGATTCCTGTAGGAACTAAATTGAACCGTATATTAGATAATAATGCGAGAGCACTTTACAAACCTGCTATTGATAAATTATTTGAACTGGTTCCGAAAACAATGTCCAAGAAAATTTCTGAAGCAAACGTGCAGCAAGCCTATGTGTTCGATACTGTTTGTCGTTATTTGCCAAATTACCGGGAACCAAAACTATTATGTGTAGGTAGTTATGAAGATACAGCTTCTATGAGTTTGATAAGAATGGGGTATAATGTAGAAGAAATAGATCCGACATTGAATTATTATTTACAAGAATATTTCAGCAAACCATCCGTTAAGAAAAACTCGTACGATATCGTGTTTTCTACATCAGTAATAGAACATGATCCGGATGATGAATCATTTGTAAAATGTATAGATGGTTTGTTGGCACCGGGTGGCGTGTGTGTTATTACTTGTGATTATAAAGATGGCTGGAAGGTCGGTGAATCGAAGCCGGATGTGGATGCCAGATTTTACGTGCAGTCTGATTTGAAAGAAAGATTATTGCGTCATATGCCAAATTGCGAGTTAGTAGATGAACCTCATTGGGACTGCCCGAATCCCGACTTTCTATATGAAAATAAATATCAATATACATTTGCTACTTTTGTCGTAAGAAAGAAGATGTAACTCAATCACACTCTTTAAAGAACAATTATTATCATGAAGGCAATAATATTTGGTGCAAACGGTCAGGATGGGTTTTACCTGAATCAATTATTAGAACAACATAATTTTACTGTAAAAGGTATTTCCAGAAGTGGAGATTTTTTAAAAAATGATATTGCTGATTTTAAAGAAGTATCAGATCTTATCAGTGAATTTCAGCCGGATTATATTTTTCATTTAGCAGCCAACTCTACTACTCGACATCATGTTTTGTTTGAAAATCATGAAACAATAAGTACAGGTACATTTAATATTCTGGAAGCAGTAAAAACGACTTCGCCGCACACAAAGGTTTTTATTTCCGGCAGCGGATTGCAATTCGTAAATCAGGATAAACCTATAAAGGAATCAGACGATTTCGAAGCAAGAGACCCATATTCCGTAAGCAGAATACAGTCAGTGTATGCTGCAAGATATTACAGAAGATTAGGAGTCAAAGTATATGTCGGTTATTTTTTTAATCATGATAGTCCGCGCAGAACAGACAGGCACATGGCAAGAAAAACTATAGAACTGGTAAAAAGAGTGCAGGCCGGCAGCGATGAAAAAATGGAGATAGGAGACATATCAGTGATTAAAGAATGGACGTATGCAGGTGATGTCGTGAATGGAATTTTTACATTGGTGCAACAAGACAATATTTTCGAAGCAAACATAGGTTCTGGTAAAGGTTACTCAATTGAAGACTGGTTGCATGTATCTTTTTCACTGATTGGTAAAGACTGGAAAGGGCATGTTATTTTGAAAAATGATTTCATTTCAGAATATCAGCAATTGGTTTCAGATTCCTCTTTAATTTTTTCATTGGGCTGGAAACCTGAAGTGTCATTTGAACAATTGGCAGAGATGATGCTGAATTCATAATATGTCAGATACACACAAAATATTATTAATTCATTTCTATTCTAACGGCGATTGTTTGTATGCAACAACTATTGCAAGACAAATTAAACATGATTTTCCGGATTGTAACTTAACATGGGCCATAGCATCTAACTGTAAAAATATAATTGCAAATAATCCTTACGTTGATCATACCATTGTTGTGGACTATATACCTGTTAATGACCCTGCAGAATTTAAAGAACTGGAAAAACAGGTTAGTTTAAAAGAATTTCATCAGGTATTTATAACACATCCATCTTATCTCTCAAATATTGCATTGTATGATGGCTGTATTCGCAGTAATGTATACAGGGCATTTCCACGTAAAATTACTGTCCCTGTTACACCGGTTTTACAATTAACTGAAGAGGAGATTTCAAATGTAAATAATTTTGCAGCAAAGCATTCATTAAAAGATTATACAGAAGTTATTTTATTTGAATTTGCTCCACAAAGCGGTCAGTTAAATATTACAAAGGAGATAGCCATATCGATTGCTGAATCTATTGTAACAAAAAAAAATGCTGCAATAATATTATCATCAGCCAATAAAATAGTTAATTCCAATAAAGCAATTATTGACGGCAGTGCCTTGACGCTGCGCGAAACTGCAGCACTGACACATCATTGTACATTATTGCTTGGTTGTTCTTCAGGCATCACATGGATTACAACTTCTTCTGCAGCTAAATTTTTGCCAATGGTGCAAATTTTAAACCCAAATGCTACGTGGGTAAATCCAATCTCCAGAGATTTTAAACGATTCAACCTGCCTTTGGAAAAGGTAATTGAAATGTATGATTTTGATCAGAATAAAATTAGTGATTGTGTGGAAAATGCATTAACTGATTTTGCCATAGCCAAATCAAAATATAATCAACAGGTACCTTTGCACTTTAAAACTACTGCAAAGATTGTATACGAATTATTATGTCGGTTTAAATTCGGTCAAATCATAAAGCATATTAGAGTAAACAGAGAAGTATATGGTGATAACCTGCTGTTTTATAAAGAAGTAGTAAGAGGGATTGTTACTGCGCCGGCAATATTGACGCAGAACATCTTTAGAAAACACCTCTTTAATCAATAGATTGTACTTAAATAAAAAGAGTTTCTCTGTATATTTATAAAATAAATTTTTACTTGAAGCTATCAATAATAATTATCAATTATAAATCATCAGAACTGGTGTTGGATTGTATTCAATCCATCAGTGAGACTACTTCATCTGTTTATGAAATAATTATTGTTGACAATGCATCTGATGATAATAGCAGACAAATTATCCAGAATAAATTTCCGGATGTTAAATGGATTCAGATGTCTTATAATTCCGGATTTTCAAGAGCAAATAATGAAGGCATAAAAGCATCATCTGGAGAGTATCTATTATTGCTTAACAGCGATACGATTATTCTGGAAAATGCGATTGATAAGGTTGTTGACTTTATTTCAAATGAGCCTGAAGTTGCTGCAGCATCTGTACAATTGTTATATGCAGATATGTCAGCCCAGAATGCAGGTAACTATTTTGTAAAAGGTGGATTGAATAATTTACTTACACTGCCAATAATAAATACGGTGGTGAAACAATTAGCAAATTTATTAAATGTAAAGAAGCCGCATGTTCAGTCTTCTGATATTGTAAATTATGTAGACTGGATTAGTGGTGCATTTATGTTGGTTAGAAAATCTGTTATTGAAAAAGCGGGATTAATGGATGAAGACTTCTTTCTTTTCGCTGAAGAAATAGAATGGTGCAGCAGGTTAAAGAAGGCAGGCAAGATAGCCGTATATACAGATGCAAAAGCAATACATCTGGAAGGCGGTACAACAAAAAAAACAGAGAAAGATATCTCCGCAAATTATTATGAATACTGGAAACCAAAAGGTGCACAATTAATGTTGTCGGGTTTGCTGCGTATCAGAAAGCAATATTCTGTATTTTGGATGTTTTTAATGTATTCTTTTTATGTAATAGAAATTCCTGTTTTATTTGCGGGAAGTATATTTTCAAAAAAAATTATGTTTGCAAATGCAGTTAATTACAGCCGGAATGTTATTGCAATGCTGAAATACATTCCTAAAATAATAAATAATAAACCATATTTTTATAAGATAATGTAATGATACAAGTAGCATTAAACGGAGGATTAGGAAATCAGCTATTTCAATATGCTGCAGCAAAAGCATTGTCTAAAAAACAAAATACTGATTTAGTTTTTGACTTAATTCCGTTGTATAGTAAGTTACAGATACAGAATAAAGCTACTTTCCGTAGATATGAATTAGATGTTTTTTCAATACATGCAAAAGCAAACAAGCCTTTATTAACCAATAAATATTCATATCCGGTTGCAAAGGCACATTACTTTTTCCATAAATTCCAAAATAAAATCCGATATAATTATTATAAAGAAAAATCATTGGCATTTGATAATAAGCTATTAAATCAGCCTGATAATACTTATCTCGACGGTCACTTTCAAACAGAAAAATATTTTAAAGATATTGAGGATATCATAAGAGAGGAGTTGGTATTTAAAACAACATTAACAGCTATAAATTTATCTTGGAAGCAGAAAATTCAAGCCTGTACTTCTGTTTCCATACATATCCGCAGAAGTGATTATATCTTACTTCAAAAAAACCTGAATAAACATGGAGCAACATCATTAGATTATTATCGGGATGCAATAAATTTTATAAGCCAAAAAATTAATCAACCAAACTTTTTCATCTTTACCGATGATATTGCATGGACAAAAGAAAATTTTAAGATCGAATTCCCATTTGAAATAATAGATAACAACAATACGCCTGAATCCGGATACATAGATATGCAGCTCATGAGCCTTTGCAAACATAATATTATTGCTAACAGTACCTTTAGCTGGTGGGCTGCCTGGTTAAACAATAACAAGGAAAAAATTGTCATAGCACCACAAAACTGGTTTGTTGATAAGTCGCTTAATTCCTCAGATATTATACCAGATTCTTGGATAAAATTGTAATTTTGCTTCAAATTATTTTTCATGGCAAAAAAGCAACCTGTCAAGCCGACAACATCAAGTGTAAAGCAACCCAATACATCTTCCAATAAAAAACAACCTAGTTCGCCAATTGATTTTCAATTGTCAAATAATATATTAATTCCGGCAATCATATTATTGTTTCTGGCATTAGCATTTATTTATTGCAAACCTTTATTGGAAGGCATGCGATTATCTACACATGACAGCAATCAATATATTGCTATGAGTAAGGAAGGTGCAGATGTGAAAGCAGCCACAGGTCATACTCCTTTGTGGTCATCTCGTATGTTTAGCGGAATGCCGGCTTATTTAATGGGTGGATTTGAATATTCAAAATTTATTAACTTTTTTCCTCGCTCTATTATTTACAAAATAATCAGATATATTCCGGATCCCGCATATGGAATTTTCTTTATGCTGATATGTTCATTTATCGGATTGTATGTATTAATCAGAAAACCGTTATATGCATTATTAGGCGCTATTGCCATTGGATTTTGCACATACAATTTTATAAGCCTCGATGCCGGACATATTACCAAGGTAAATACTATAGCTATGTTTTTACCAATGTTTGCAGGTGTGTGGTTGTTGTATCAAAAGAAATATATCTGGGGCGTAATTCTTTCTTTAATCTTTGTAAATGAAAGTATAGGCGGCGGTCATATTCAGATATCATATTACAGTTTTCTGATAATCGGAACTTATATTCTGATTGAAGTGATTCGTGGATTTATAAAAGGCGAAATAAAACATGTCATTACAGCAAGTTCGTTGTTTGTCGGGGCTGTTGCAATTGTCGGCATGATGAACTTCTATAATTATTTTATTAATGATTTTTCTAAAGATACAACCCGCGGAATTTCTATATTGAATGACGCAAAAATGAATCCATCTACGGACAGCAAAAAAACTGCACCCGTAGAAAATGAAAAAGGCGTTGGATTTGATTATGCAACACACTGGAGTTTTGGTTATGAAGAATTCGGAAGTTTATTAGTGCCGAATTTTGTTGGAGGTTCTTCAGTAGCACCATTGGATGAAAATTCAAATGTATACAAAACATTATCTTCAAAAGGTGTTCCACCGGAACAGGCAAATCAGTTTGTTCAGAATATGCCTGTATATTGGGGCAGTGAGCCAGGTGTGCAAGGACCTATTTATTTAGGTGCTATAGTTATTTTATTATTTTTCTTTGGAGCATTCGCTTATAAAGGAAATCTAAAATGGTGGATAATCGGAAGTATTGTATTTTCTTTGTTAATCGCATTAGGCAAAAATTTTGAACCATTCTACCGTTTGTTATATAATATCATTCCGATGTTTAATAAGTTTCGTGCGCCGACAATGATTTTAGCATTGACGCAAATATTAATGGTGACATTAGGTGTATTAGGGTTGAAGGATTTCTTTGATGATACAATTTCAGATAAACAAAGTAGATTAAAGACATTAAAATTCTCCGCAGGAATAGTAGGTGGTTTATTAATATTCTTTATCATATTGGGAAGTATATTTCCTTTTCAGTCAAAAGTAATTGAAAATGGAAAATCTAATGATGACCAGTTTAAAGAACAACTGACTGAAATGACACACGACCAATCATTTGCTAATGATGTGTATGCTGCTTTAAAAAGTGACAGGGCTTCACTGATGCGTGCAGATTCTATACGTTCTTTATTATTTGTAATATTGGCGTCGGCATTATTGTTCGCTTATGCAACAAATAAATTCAGAAATTCTTCTGTTATTTTAGTTACGCTGTCATTGTTTATTCTAATAGATTTCTGGATGGTTAGTAAACGTTATCTGAATGATTCAGTTTTTAAAGATAAAGAATCCATAGCTACAAATTCATTTCCTGAAACAGCGGCTGACCTGTCTATCTTATCACAAAATAAAGACGGTGCGAGGATGGTAGATTTTAGCAGCGATGTTTTTAACAGTGCAAATCCTGCTTATTATCACCGAACTATTGGCGGTTACAGCCCTGCAAAACTCAGACGTTACCAGGATATAATTGAATATGGATTAAGCTATGATTTTCAGTTAATCAGTAAGGTTGGTTTTGAGAAAGCCAATTATATGAACATGCTGAACACAAAATATCTCAAGCAATCTGCAGAAGCAAATGGTGTAATGCAAAACCCATATGCATTAGGTAATGCATGGTTTGTAAATAATTTGGAGAAAGTAAATTCAGCAGAAGAGGAAATCCTGAAAGTACGTGATATAAATCCGGCACATACTGCTGTGGTGAATAAGGAGTTTGATAGTTACATAAAAGATGCGATGCCGAATTCTGATTCAACAGCACAAAACGAAACGCGCTTTATTAAAAAAGTGGATACTCAGGATCCGATGAAATTAGAATATAATTTTAAATCGCCAAGCAATGAGTTTGTTGTATTTTCTGAAGTCATTTACAGACCAAATGAAGACTGGATTTCTTTTATAGATGGTAAACAAGCTGATCATATTCGTGTAAATTATATTTTGCGTGGTATAAAAGTTGCTGCAGGTGAACATAAAATTACATTTGAATTCAAGCCAAAATTATATGCAATGACAAACAATGTTTTGATAGCAGGGAATATCTTGTTTTACTTAGTGATTGGCGGATTAATGTTTTTGTTTTACAGAAGAAATAAGCAAGTAGTAACTGAGCAGACAGCATAACTATGAACGATATTTTTTCATTCGTCATTATTAGTTTTAACCGTGCAGAAGACACGATAGATGCTGTAAAAAATGTATTGCAGCTGGATAATATAAATGGATGGATAAAAGAAATAGTAGTATTAAATAACGGTTCCACATCAGATTATTCAATCTTTCAGAATTATATTGAGAGGCTTTCTCCGGAAGAAAAAAATCTTATAAATTACATCAATCATCCAGTTAATTTAGGTGTTGCAGGCGGCCGCAATTTTTGTATCAAAGAAGCAAAAGGTAAATATTTATTATTTATGGACGATGATTCTGAAATAGCCAATAAAGATGTTATTCAGAAAGTATTAGATCTTTATAAAAAACATGATAAAGAAAAGTTAGCTATTATTGGTTTTCTTGGACAAAACCCATTCAGCGGAAAATTTGATATGCCGTTAAAAAACCCCGGCTTAATTGAAGGCAAACAGGAAATATTTTACAATCTGTTTTTTGGTTACGGTCATGTATTTCCAAAATCATTAATAGAAAAAACAGGTTACTATCAGGAAGATTTTTTTTATGGAATGGAAGAGTATGATTTAAGTTATGCCACTGTGAAAGCGGGCTATTCTATTTTATTTACAAAAGATATTTTAGCTATACATAAACAAAATCCGAACGGCAGAGAACCGGGAAATATTACTCAAGCTAGATTTTTTGAAAATAAGATGATTGTTGTTTACAAGCATCTTCCAATGTTTTTTGTATTGACGCATTTTGTTTTTTGGAGTGCTTACTTCTTATACAAATCTAAATTTGCCATAACACTTTATTTTAAGACCTTATCAAGTATGTTTCGCAGGATGAAAGTTGCCAAACGTGAAGTGATAAATACAGCAGGATTACAATATTTGAATAAAGTAGGGGCGAGGTTGTTGTATTAAAGAATAGATTTCTTCCAGATAGTTATTGGTGTTTTTTGCGCGCCGAATCCTTCAAAATAAACAGCAATGCTTTTGCTGGAACTGCCGCAAAAATTAAAATCTTTATGTTGTTTTAACGCAGCCAAAATAACATTGTTTAATAAGAAAGTCATGGCTCCGGAATTTTTAAACTCAGCATTATAGCCGCCAAATAAGTAATAAACTGTGTGAGAATCTGTAACAATAAAAACTGACGCTAACAAATTTTTATGAATGTCAAAGCAATCAATGGTCTTCCCGTAAGTATATTTCTTGGCTAAAGAATTTATCTTACTAAAATCTTTTAAGCTGATTTTTGATTTGACTTGTTGTCTTGCAAAGGTCGAAGTTAACAAATCAAAAGATACCTCTAAACTTTTACTTTCCAGAACTATATATTGCTGTTTAATTCCTTTCTGCACATTTCGTTTGTGATTGGTGCTTAAAAAAAGTTCATGCCGTTTTTTTGAAATGATGTAAGTGAAATAATCTTCTTTCTGGTAATTAACTTTTGATAAATCAACAGCAGCATGTTCAGGTAAAAATTTAAAATATGATTTTACAGTAACAGGTAATTGCTTAATCAATTCGCCACTCAGTTTTTGTTTTTTGGATTTATCTGAATCTGTAAAAAATAAAACAGACTGATAGAAACTGACATCAGGTAAATAGATACGCTTGGTCAGTAAATTTCCTTTCCAGCAATATGGTAATGCAGCAACAATGTTAGGCCCTGTTGAAGCATCGTCTTCTGTAACTAAAGAAACATCCCAGTTTTCAGCAACAGCATCCAGCCATAACGGATTTGAAAAAATGGGGACAACGTCATTCGCTGCACAAAATTCTCGGTAGCGTTCTTTGTTAGTCATTATTTTTTTTGGCAATGACAAAAATAGAAGTAGATAAAAATGGAACTTTAGTAGTCTCTGTATTGAAGATATATTTTAATAAAAAGCGTTTTAATCTACCTTCTTTTAAAACATCCATTGGTGCAGTGATGTATTGAATGGAAAGCACTTCAAAGCCCGCATTTTCCATTACTTTTTTAATTTTTGATTTTGTGTAGATACGTGCGTTAGCAAAGCGTTCATGAATAAATTTTGGCAACCATGAAAAAAATGGAACTCTGTTCCATGGCAATAATGGTAAACGTGCACCGTGCGTTTCAAAAATCCACCATTTGTTTGGTACGGAAATAGCAGCTAATCCGCCTTTATTCATCATGTCATAATAAGCACGAACGAAACTATCATCCGTTAAATGCTCAATCACTTCGAAACTGATTAGTCTGTCATATTGTTTTGGCAGCTTTTCCTGCTCCACATTAAAAACCTGAAAAGTACAATTTGAAATTTGATGTTGGTCTTTATAACTTTCAAAAGCCTGCTGATGATCATTGTTTACTTCAACACCTAAACAGGAACTAAATTTATCAGCTAATAAAAATAAGGAAGCGCCGTTACCGCAACCGATTTCAAGCAATTCAAGATTTGTATTTGTAAAATCTGGAATTTGTTTTACTAAATCCACTCTGCGTGAAATAATCTTATCAGCAAAATCTGCAGGCTTACCAAGGTAATGCTCACCTACAAACATGGAAGTATCTACACGTGAAGTATTCGACATTTTTTAACTAAATATTATAAATGCTTGGATTTTTTATTTTACTCGTAGTTTATACAATAATCTTAAATGGTTATATTGTTTTTTTCCTGTTCTTCAATTGCGTGTAGAATACCCCAACGAATTACAATCTGTAAATCTTTATTTGTACTAGTTAGCTCAATCCTGTCAAAAAATACTTCAGGTTTTAGTTCTACATATAATTTACCAAATATCTGTTTAGCACAAAATGTTGCCATTGTTTCAACTTCAGAAAAATCAATTATTATTTTTTGTTCTTTTTTTAATTCTTTTTTAATATCATCAAAGATTTGTTTGCCAACTTTTTCATCTGTGATTACAGATCCATATTTTTTTAATTGAATCATTTTATTTTGTAATTTAAATAAAGTTAATTAATAATCCATTAGCTCGCTCATATTTTGGATATTTTAACTTCAAATCTCCAACAGTTTTAGGATTTTTTAAGTTCAAATTAACGTAAATTATTGATCCTTTCCAATAACCACATTTGCCAGATGAAACCTTGCCATAATCGTTTTTATAAAAAGTTCCTTCACTATAAATATGTAAACGACTATCTGATAAATTTACTAGTTCATTTATTATCCATAAGCCGTGTCCCATATGGTTTGTATTTTCTTTGGAAGTAACTTCGAATTCTACACTTTTCAATATTATTTTTTCATGGCTCAAATTAGGAAATTTTGATTTTAAAGATGATATTATGCCAATAGCTGTATCAATGCAGGATATCTCAACTTTGTCTTCCGTCCCATTAGATACTAATATTGATTTTGAATCCGCAACAGCATGTTGCCAAAAATTTGATGTTATTTCACTAAAAACATCAAATAACATTTTTTGTTTTAATTCATTTTCATAAAATTTTTTTATTTCTGGGAGATATTTATTTTCAAAATATTCTTTTGTAAAATTCGTTTCTCTTAATAGAGGATGTGGAGCAATAAAAAATCTATCTTCAAAAATTAATTTAGACCTTTTATATAAATCTTCAACTATCTCATAATTGCTATTTTTATCTATAATATTTTTGTAGAGCGGCCAAAAAGAAGTATCAACTAATAGTTGAGCAAAAGTATTTTTATCTTTGTCTTCTAATAAATTTCCTGAAAAGCATTTGTTAATTGTATTAAATTCTAAAATCTTATACATAAGAAGCAATCCAAAAGAATTAGAGTTCTTTTTTATAATCTTAGAAAAATCAATTGTTATTCCAGTCATGGATTTCCCAACGGAACTAAAAATAAATTCAAATTTTGATAATATCTCAAAAACAGAATTATGATCTAAGGTTTTTATTGTAATAAATTTTTGCAATCCTTATTTATTAAATAATTGATCAAATCTTTCAAAAAAAGTATCTTCTTTTTTTATATTTTTTAATGTATAGTTATTTAGGATTGGTTCTAAATATGCAATATAATCATGAATTAACTTTTGAATATTTTTATTAATATAGATTCGTTTCTCTTGTATAAAAATTCGAAATTCATTTAATTCTGAGATAAATTGGGAATTGCTATGCACGCCTGTATATAAAGTAAGATTTATCATTCTTGCATAAACCTCTTCTAGGATTTTAATTCTATTTGTTTCTCTGATATTAAATGCATTAATTTTTTTTTCATGATTCTTTAAATAAATCTGCGTGCCTAATGAAATAATTGTTAGTAACAAATTAATTCCTACAGTAATTATCAATGAAGTAATTAAAGGTTGATTCACATGCAACCCAATTTCATTTAAAGCCTTTACATATGTCGTATCCATTTTATTTTTTTAAACCAGGTAATGTTTTATATCCTAAATTCCAGAAAAAGAAACTCCATTGATCAGTAATTTCATCAATAATTTTTGAAGTTGGTTTTCCGGCGCCGTGTCCTGCATTCACACCAATTCTGATTAACGTTGGATTTTTTTTGTCATTATATTCTTGTAAACGTGCTGCAAATTTAAAACTATGTGCAGGAACTACACGATCGTCATGGTCAGCAGTAGTTATCATTGTCGCCGGATATTTTGCATTCGGTTTTAAATTATGATATGGCGAATATGCTTTCAGGTATTCAAACATTTCTTTGCTTTGGTCACTGCTGCCATAATCAACAACCCAACCCCAGCCAATCGTAAATTTATGAAACTTCAGCATATCCATTACACCAACTGCAGGAAATGCCACCTTAAATAAATCCGGTCGCTGTGTCATGCATGCGCCCACTAACAAACCACCATTACTGCCGCCGGCAATTGCTAATTTATCTTTAGAAGTGTATTTCTGTTTTATAAGATATTGTGCAGCTGCTATAAAGTCATCAAATACATTTTGTTTCTGCATTAGTGTTCCTGCTTTGTGCCATTCCTCACCATACTCAGCACCGCCGCGGATGTTCGGCATCGCGAATACACCGCCGTTTTCTAATAATAAAATTCTGGATGCAGAGAAAGTAGGAGTTTGATTGACACTGAATCCGCCATAACCATATAAGTAAGTTGGATTTTTCCCATCTAAAACGACTCCTTTTTTATAAACAATAAACATGGAAACTTTAGTACCATCTTTACTTTTGTACCACACTTGTTTTGATTCAAAGTCTTCAGGATTAAATTTTAAATTCGGTTTTAAAAACAGATTTGAATATCCACTATTGACAGTATACGTAAAAATGGATTTCGGATAGTTAAAAGAAGTGTAAGTATAGTTAAGCATGTTGTCAGTGCTTCTACCTGAAAAAATACTTATATCACCTGTTCCCGGTAACGCAATTTCTTTTTTATTTTTTCCATCTATGTCGTATACAAATAATTTATTAGTTGCATTCTTTAAATATTTTGCAAATAATTTTCCACCTGTTGAATATACACCTTCCAGTAAAGCAGTTTTATCTTCCGAAATAATTTCTTTCCAGCTCTTTACATCAGGACTCTTTGGATCAACTAAAACTAATTTTTTATTCGATGCTGCATCATCTGTAAAAACTAAAAACTTATCATCAATAACATCAACAATACCGTATTCATTTTTGTAACCTGTAAATAATGGTTTAAAAATCCAGCTGCTTTCACTTGCTTTTTTATAATAAATTTCATTTCCATACGTGCCTGCTGCTTTGTATAAAAATAAATATTGATTGTCTTCGGATATGGCAACACTATTGTATGTTAGCGGATCATCCTGATCACGATATACTAAAACATCATTTTCTTGTGTATCACCCAGCTTATGGTAATATACGGAGTGGTACTCATTTTTTCCGGATAAAGCTTTTCCTTCTGCTGGTTTCGGATATCTTGAATAAAAGAAACCGTTATCATCCCAATCTGCATCACCGTTTTTTATCCATTCCAGTTTATCCGACATTTTAGATTTTGTGCGAATATCATAAACATACATATCAGACCAGTCGCTGCCCGCTTTATGTATCGAAATACAAGCATATTTATTATCTCTGGAAATTCCCGTAACACTAACTGCAGATAAACCTGTTGCATCTAAATTATTCGGATTGATAAAAACTTCAGGTATTCCCTGTATGCCTTTTTGAATGTAAATTGTTGGCTGGTTTTGTAAACTTTCCTTTTTTTCAAACAATATATACTCACCTGAAACTACAGGATTATCCAGTTTTGTATAATCATATAATTCTTTGTATCTCTCTTTTATTTGTTCTCTATATGGAATCTTATCCATGTAATCAAAAGTGACTTTGTTTTCTTCTTTCACCCATGCTATAGTTGCAGCAGAGGTGTCATCTTCCAGCCACTGATAAGGATCTTCAACAGCAGTTCCAAAATAGGTATCTGTGTGTGCAATTTTATTGGTAACAGGATATTTCAAAACACCTTTTGGTGTCTTATTTCCTTTTGCACAAATTAATAGTGAAGTAACCATCAGCGATAAGAATAATATTCGATTCATCATGTGTAAAATTTCACTGTAAAGGTAGTGTTTTATTCAAATAAACCTTTCTGACCTTTATCAAAAAACGGTCTTGGCGGTTGGATATCGGTGCCGGCTTTTTTATTTAATTCATGTATAAAATAATAAGCCAGTTCAGGAGATAAAGATTTCTCAGGAGTATGTACAAAAAAATACAATTTTTCCAATCCATGTTCTATCCATTCAGCAGCTTTTGTTGTCCAGTCGTTTAATCTTGAAAAATCGGTAGGATGTAAATCATTTGCTGTGAAACGTATGAATGCCGTTCGGTTTGTCAGACGCTGGTGCAGCACATCACGTCTGTCAGACACATCGGTAATCACCAATCCAAATTTCTTTGATTTGAGGTAATCACATAATTCATCTAAAGCCACATTGTCTTTGAACCAGTCTTCATGACGTAATTCTACTGAGAGTTCAAAATCTTCAGGAAGCGTATCCAGTAATTTTATTAAACTATTTAATTTGTCAGGTTTAAAATAAGGTGAAAACTGAAAAAAAGTGCAACCTAAATGTTTTTCAAAATGTAAAATGTTATTAATAAAAATATCAAATGCTTCTTTCTTTTCAAAAACGTCTTTTGCATGACTGATAACGCGTGTCACTTTCGGAGAAAATTTAAAAGTATCAGGAACACTTGCAGTCCATCTTGCAATACTGCTCAGTGTCGGAATATTATATCCAGTTGCATTCAGCTCAATAGAGTTATACTGCTGTCCGTAATACGTAAGAAAATCTTTTTCTTTTGCATTGGCAGGATATATTTTTCCAACCCAGTCTTTGTGCGCCCAGATTGGACAACCAACATAAATTTCTAATTTTTTAGAACGCTTTTTGTTCAGTATGGATGTTGTATCGGGATGGTCTTTTGCTATGCTAAAATCCACATCTTCAATATTGCTTAATCTTCCGAATTGCATAATATAATTATAAGAAATAAATCTTAAATTTTACTGTTTTTTTAATTTTTAAAATACTTAACTTACTACTAATTACTTATCACTTTCTACATGTGTATGACTCATAAAATAACATCTTTTTCTGAATATCAGGAAATCTATAAAAAAAGCGTGCAAAATCCTGAACTCTTCTGGAGTGAAATTGCAGAAACATTTCAATGGAAGAAAAAATGGAATTCTGTATTGGAATGGAATTTTAAAGAACCCGATGTAAAATGGTTTTTAAATGGCAAATTAAATATTACAGAAAATTGCTTGGACAGATATCTTGAAATACAGCCGGATAAAACTGCGATTATATGGGAAAGTAATGATATAAATGAGTCCAACAGAAATATTACATATAAAGAATTACACGAACTGGTTTGCAGATTTTCAAATGTATTGCAAAGCAATGGTATTGAAAAAGGCGACAGGGTTTGTTTGTATATGCCGATGATTCCTGAACTGGCTGTTGCTGTTTTAGCATGTGCAAGAATCGGCGCCGTTCATTCAGTAGTGTTTGCAGGGTTTTCCGCTAATTCTATATCCGACAGAATAAATGATTCCGAATGCAAAGTATTAGTAACGGCAGATGGTTTATATCGCGGAAATAAAAATGTAGGATTAAAAGTAATTTGTGATGAAGCTCTAAAAACAACCGCATCGATTGAGAAAGTGATTGTATATAAACACACGAACGAAGAAATAAATATGCAGCTCGGAAGAGATGTATGGTGGCATAGTGAAATGCAAAAAGCAGTTGCACATTTTGATGCAGTAGAAATGGATAGTGAAGACCCCTTGTTTATTTTATATACTTCCGGCAGCACCGGAAAACCAAAAGGTGTGGTGCATACTTGTGCGGGTTATATGGTCTACACGTACTATACTTTTCTGAATGTTTTTCAATATGAAGAAGATGATATTTTCTGGTGTACCGCTGATATCGGCTGGATAACAGGACATTCGTATATTGTTTACGGGCCATTACTAAACGGCGCCACAACAGTAATGTTTGAAGGCATTCCGACCTATCCCGATGCAGGACGCTTCTGGGCAACGATAGATAAACTACAGGTCACAAAATTTTATACGGCGCCAACGGCGATTCGTTCACTGATGGCAAGCGGACTTGATTTTGTAAAACCATATAAATTAAATTCCTTGAGAGTAATTGGTTCGGTGGGCGAGCCGATAAACGAAGAAGCATGGTATTGGTATCATGATAATATTGGTAAAGAGAAATGCCCTGTTGTAGATACATGGTGGCAGACAGAAACAGCAGGCATTATGATTTCCCCGATTGCCGGAGTGACGCCGACAAAACCGACCTTTGCAACATTACCATTGCCGGGTGTGCAGCCAATATTAGTGGACAGCGGCGGATATGAATTGAAAGAAAATAATGTGGAAGGTTTGTTGTGTATGAAATTTCCTTGGCCTGGAATTATACGCACAACTTATGGCGATCATGAACGATGCAAACAAGCTTATTTTTCTACATATGATAATTTATATTTTACGGGAGATGGTTGCCGACGCGATGAAGATGGTTATTACAGAATCATCGGCCGTGTAGATGATGTGATGAATGTAAGCGGTCATCGTTTGGGAACTGCTGAAGTGGAGAATGCAATCAACGAACATCCGAATGTGATTGAAAGCGCAGTGGTAGGTTATCCGCACGACATAAAAGGCCAAGGCATTTATGCGTTTGTGATTGTTGATAATACAGCGTTATTGCAAGGCACGAAACAATCTGTTGAATTTGAAACCGAAATAAAAGATGTAGTTTCCAAAATTATTTCACCAATTGCAAAACCCGATAAAATACAGATCGTTTCAGGTTTGCCAAAAACACGCAGCGGAAAAATCATGCGCCGCATCTTACGCAAAATTGCCGAAGGCGATGTAAGCAATTTAGGTGATGTTACAACATTGTTAGACCCGGGTGTGCTAGATGAGATTATTAAGAATAAGAAATAGCATTAAAATATATGAATCTGATATTTAAAAAATTATTTGATGGCGCAATATTGAGCGAAAGTATAGAAGTGAATAATCAACATCATTCATTTAATCAACTAAATTTTAAACTGAAAAAATGGAATGGTCTATCATTCATTGATATAAATCTGTGTTTTCAGCTATATCCGTAAAAATTCGTGTTCTAAAATCTATAAATAGGATATTTCAAATCATGCTTTTTACATTAAAATAGTCACTGTATTGACATAATTTAGCTAAAAATTGTCATTATATTGACAGAATTTAGTTAAATTAGCATATGGACTTCATTAGAACACAACAATCAGTATTAGCAAAATCGCTTAAACCACAGAAAGTAACGTTGCTTCTTGGTGCCAGAAGAGTAGGAAAATCTATACTTCTGGAACAATTTATTAGCAATTACAAACGACCTTATTTATTCTTAAACGGCGAAGATGATGCTACATTGGAATTATTGGCCACCAAAACCGTAAAAAACTACACACGTATTTTAAATGGCAACGATTTATTGGTAATTGATGAAGCACAAAATATTCCTGATATCGGCAAGAAATTAAAACTCATGGTAGATTCTATCAAAGGTTTGAAAATATTGGTAACCGGTTCTTCTGCATTTGATATTTTAAATCTTTCCGGCGAACCACTTACAGGCAGAAGCAATACACTTTATTTATATGCATTGCAACAACAAGAAATTGCCCAACACGAAAATGCCGTTGAAACAAAACAAAATCTGGAAGAACGACTTATTTACGGTTCGTATCCTGAGCTTTGGCAATTAGATACGTTGAACGAAAAAAAGAGTTACCTGAATAGCATTGTACACTCTTATTTGCTAAAAGATATTTTGGTGTTAGATGGCATTCGCAATGCATCTATCTTACACAGTTTATTAAAGATGATTGCGTATCAGGTTGGTAAAGAAGTTTCCTATAATGAATTAGGCAATGCGCTTGGCATCAGTAAAAATACAGTAGAGAAATATTTGAACTTGCTCACGAAAGTTTTTGTGTTGTATAAAGTTGGTGCGTATAGTAACAATTTGCGTAAAGAAATTTCTAAAAGTCAGCGTTGGTATTTTTTAGACAATGGAATTCGCAATGCCGTTATCGGTGACTTCAATCCATTAGCACTGCGTAGAGATGATGAAAAAGGCGCACTTTGGGAAAACTATTTATTCACAGAAAGATTGAAACGAAATACATATTTACAGCAAGATGTAAATTATTATTTTTGGCGTACTTACGATCAACAAGAAATTGATTTGTTAGAAGAAGACAATAAAAAATTAAGTGCTTTTGAATTCAAATATTCTATAAAAAAGAAACCAAAAGTGCCTGTTGCATTTGCAAATGCTTATCCGAAAACGAAATTTAAAGTAATTAATCCAAGTAATTACTTAGATTATATTTTATAATTCAGCTAAATTCTGTCATCGTATTGACAGAATTTAGCTAAAAATTGTCATTACGTTGACAGAATTTATATTTTTACGTTTAGAATATTTATGAACAGTGCTTTAAACCAATTCTACGTTACTTGCTTTCCTGAATGAAAACTCAGTATAAATATGACGCTTTGCAAAACGTGCAGGAGAATCTGCATTTACTAATTTAACGTAGGTATTTTTAGGCACGTTGAAAAACTCATAACTGCTGCCATTCAAAAATGTGATTTCTAAAATTAATCCTTTCCATTGGTAATCGCTGATATTAGAAGCCATGATAGTTTCTTTAAACTCAGGCATCAATCCTTCAATTGTTTCCGGCGCAATACTTACTAAAAAATGATATGCTTCAATCATTTCTCTGCTTTTTTCTTCCGCTTCCAGTTTCGCCTCCTCATTATCCTGGATTTTGTCAGGATGATTTTCCTTCATAAAAGTACGGTAAGTAGTTTTTAACTCAGCTAAAGTAGCCGTAGCAGTAACATCAAATAATTTGCGGTAGTCGTTAATCTTTTTCATGCGGAGCAAAGGTACGGCTTATTAATCAAGGTTTTACGTCGCTTATATTATGAAAACGCTATACTAATTTCACTTTATTGCCTTCAAATTCCACTACAGCATTTTTTGATAGCTTATTTCGCTTACGCAATTCCACCTTACCGTTAACTTTCACCAAACCATCATCAATAACATTATTTGCCTGCGCACCGCTTTCACACCAGTTAATGGCTTTTAATAGTTTATTCAGTAAGATAATTTCACCTTGTATTTCAAATGTTTCCATATCCTTCTTTATTTGTATTTTAGTTTGTCAAAAATAAGCATATCTATGAAAAAGGTTTATTTTATTTTACTGTTGTGTATTTCATTTACAACAATACAAGCACAAACGTATAAAGCAAAATTCATCACTAATTATGGTAACATCATAGTTGTATTGTTTGATAAAACACCCAAGCATCGGGACAATTTTATTAAGCTGATAAAACAACATTTTTATGACAGCTTATTATTTCATCGCGTCATAAAAGGTTTTGTAATACAGGGCGGCGACCCGACTTCCAAAACTGCATCAGGTACTGCATTGCTTGGTGAAGGCGATTTAGGTTACACCATTCCTGCAGAATTTGATACCGCCATTTTTCATAAGAAAGGAGTGTTAGCACAAGCGCGCGATGACAATCCTGAAAAAGCATCTTCAGCTTGTCAGTTTTATATCGTACAGGGAAAAATTGCAGATGATTCAACTTTCATTAAAGCAAAGAAAAAAACTAATTACGAAATTCCGGAAGGACATAAATTGGTTTATCGTACAATCGGCGGCACACCACGACTGGATATGAATTATACCATTTATGGTGAAGTAATAAAAGGAATGGATGTCGTAGATAAAATAGCTTCTGTAAAAACTGATAAGTATGACAGACCTCTAAAAGAAGTTCGTATTAAAACGATTAAATTAATTGAAAATAAAAAGAAGCATTAGTTCTTCACAAACTGCTTGACCGCCTGTTGCTCCTCATTTTGTATGGTCAGTATATATTGACCT
>JAYVPA010000128.1:0-5283 GCA_043757615.1 Sphingobacteriales bacterium
TTGCAATGGCAGGATTTCGAAGCCATGATGCAACAATTAGGCTACAAATTAAAAGTAGAAGCCGTGTTAGTTTAATTTTTATACTTATTCACTATTGCATCATAATTCTCAGAGAAATCTTTATAAACAGAAGTGATACCATCACGTAAGTTTATCGTATGATGCCAGCCTAAATCATGGATTTTTGATACATCAGTGAGTTTGCGCGGTGTGCCGTCAGGTTTAGTTTCGTCATGCACAATTTCACCTTCGTAGCCAACTATTTCTTTTACAAGTAATGCTAAATTCTTTATAGTGATTTCTACACCGCTGCCGCAGTTTACGAAATCCTGTCCTTCATAATTCTGCATCAGAAAAAATAAGGCACTTGCCAAATCATCCGCGTGTAGTAATTCTCTGAAAGGAGCGCCGGTTCCCCACATTACGACTTCAGAAACATTATTTATTTTTGCTTCATGAAATTTACGGATCAATGCTGGTAATACGTGTGAATTATTCAAATCATAATTGTCATTCGGACCATACATATTTGTTGGCATCGCAGAAATAAAATTACAGCCGTATTGTCTTCTGTAGTTTTCACATAATTTGATACCAGCAATTTTTGCAATGGCATACGGCTCATTTGTTTCTTCCAAAACTCCTGTTAAAAGATAAGATTCCTTCATTGGCTGCGGCGCCATCTTAGGATAGATACAAGTGCTTCCTAAGAACAATAATTTTTTTACTTTTTGAACATAAGATGCATGAATCACATTGCATTCTATCATCAGGTTTTCATATAAAAAATCAGCACGATAAGTATTATTAGCGTTGATGCCCCCCACTCTCGCGGCAGCTACAAATACATAATCAGGTTGGTTTGCTTCAAACCAGTTATTTACATCTGTCTGATTGATTAAATTTAATTCTTTTGAAGAGGCAGTTAATATATTTGTAAAACCTTCCGCTTTTAATTTGCGCACAATTGCAGAACCAACCATTCCGTTATGACCAGCTACATATATTTTAGATTGTTTGTCCATTGTATAGTCAATGGTCAATAGTCAATGGTCGATAGTACAAATCGCAATGGAATGTGGACTATGGACTGTGGACTATCGACTATTCGTGATAATTGAAAATCTTATGTCCGCCTTCCAGTAAATATTTATCACGCTCAAATAAAGTGATATCTGCTTCCATCATGTCTTTAACCAAAGAAGCTAAATCATGTTTAGGATACCAGCCTAATTTTGTATTTGATTTTGTCGGGTCACCGATTAATAAATCAACTTCTGTAGGTCGGAAATAAGTCGGGTCAATAGCCACTACTTCTTTGCCGATTTCTACCTGGTATTTTTCATTAGAGCATGAAACTACATATCCTTTTTCATCCACACCCGTTCCTTTAAATTCCACTTCAATTCCAACTTCTTTAAATGACATACGAACGAATTCACGCACTTCCGTAGTTTTTCCTGTAGCAATTACATAATCTTCCGGTTCCGGTTGTTGTAAAATCAAATACATCGCTTCCACATAGTCTTTTGCATGACCCCAGTCGCGTTTTGCATTCAGGTTTCCTAAATACACTTTATCCTGTAAGCCTAATGCAATTTTAGAAACCGCACGGGTGATTTTTCTGGTAACAAATGTTTCCCCGCGTAACGGAGATTCATGATTGAATAAAATTCCGTTGCACGCATAAATTCCATATGCTTCACGATAGTTTACTGTAATCCAGAAACCATACATTTTTGCTACTGCATACGGTGAACGCGGATAGAACGGTGTTTTTTCCGACTGTGGAATTTCCTGTACTTTTCCATACAGTTCAGAAGTAGATGCTTGGTATAATTTTGTTTTATTTTCTAATTTTAAAATGCGGATCGCTTCCAATAAACGTAAAGAACCAACGGCATCCACATTCGCAGTATATTCAGGTGTATCGAAAGATACTTTTACATGCGACATCGCACCTAAATTATAAATTTCATCCGGTTGTACCTGCTGGATAATGCGGATCAGATTTGTAGAATCAGATAAATCACCAAAATGTAACACGAAATTTCTGTTGTCAATATGCGGATCCTGATATAAATGATCAATTCTGTCTGTATTGAATAAAGATGAACGACGTTTGATACCGTGTACTTCATAACCTTTTTTCAATAACAATTCTGCTAAATATGCGCCGTCTTGTCCCGTAATACCTGTAATAAGTGCTTTTTTCATTCTTATAAATTATCTAAAAAATAAAGAGTTGGCAAAATTACGCTTTTTTTTTGTTTTTTTGAGGGATTATGAAGCAAAAATTAGCCATCTTTTTATCGGGTTCAGGCAGTAATACAAGGAATATATGTACTTATTTTCGGGAGCATGATGAAATTGAAGTGGGGTTATTGCTGAGTAATAAGGAAAGTTCAGGTGCAAAAGCAATTAGTAACGACTTTAATATCCCATATTATATTTTCACGAAAGATGAATTTTATAACACGGATGCTGTCATTATCGAATTAGCGCATCATCAAATTAATACATTGGTTCTTGCAGGTTTTCTATGGCTGATTCCTGAAAACTTATTGGAAAAATATCCTGACCATATCATCAATATCCATCCGGCATTGTTGCCGAAATATGGCGGCAAAGGAATGCACGGAATACATGTGCATGAGGCTGTCTTTCAGAATAAAGACAAACAAAGCGGCATTACCATTCATTTATGCAATAAGGAATATGATAAAGGGGAGGTTTTATTCCAAACTAAGGTTGATATAAATGATACAGATACTTCCAAAAATATTGCAGAAAAAGTGTTGGCATTAGAACATCTTTTTTTTCCAAAAGTGATAGAAGAATATGTGACGATGAGTATCAGGCCAGAAGAGTGAAAATGTGAATCCTTGAAAAAGAGAATAATATTATACTTTGATGAGATTCCCGCTTTGCGAGAATGCTGTTTTTTAGATAATGATATTTATAAAAAAAGCCCCCGAGAACGGGGGCTGCAGTATTGTTATCTTGTTCTCCCTTCGCCGTTTTAACCGGTTCAAGTGGTTAAGGATATATTTCTAAGTTTTTCTTTGAAATCTCTCCTTGACAAGTTTTCCTTACTTGATGTAAAGTTATATCAATATTGGTTAGCAAAGCTTACACAATTCCACGTAAATCTTACAAGATTTGACATTAAAAGTGCTTGCCCTTTTTGAGGATATAAAAATATTTTAAGATGTAAATTCTTTCCAGCTTGGTAATATTTTGTAATGGAATAGCCTGATGAGGATGATTCAGCATAATTTTTTAACCTGCCGGTTGTCCTTCATGACAAATGATGTGATAAATATTTTTTGTGTTCTTTAATTCATTTTGTACAACACCTTCACTATATTTCTCTTTCACAATAAATCTATACGGCTTTACATACACTTTCCCTGTGCGATTCAATAAATATTTGTCTGCCAATTTCTGCAAGTAATTGATAATCGTTTGTGGAGGCTCTGAAGATGGAATTCATTAATGAACTTACTGATTTTGATTTAAGAATTTATTGCCTGTAAAATGAATTCTAAAAATACTGCAAATTCGTTTTATTTTATTTTCAATTTTCTAAAACAAAAAAATAGACGAAGTCAGTCTGTAATTTAAATTCTTTTTAAACATTCATTTATACGTTGAAAAAAAGATGATTTACGTCTAGGCACTCTTCAAAGAAGCGGATTTCGAAGCACAAAACTGTCTACCAATACTGAAATAAATACAAAGCACATAGGTTGATTTATTTACGGAACCCCTTTTTTGTCAAAAGTCTGATGTAGCCAGCAGCATTCAGAATATATTAATAAATTAGTTGGTATGCTGAATCAATTCTTAATTAAGATCTAGTTTGTTCAGGCTGTCCATTTTGTCTGCAGGTTGGTTTGTTGGTAATGTAAAATAAAAAGAAGATCCTTTTCCTTCTATGCTTTCCACCCAAATTTCACCGCCGTTTCTTTCCAAAAAACCTTTTACTAATAATAAACCAATACCGGCTCCTTTATTTTCAGCTCTTGCTTTAGAAAGTGATGACATTTGGGGAGCAAAAAGTTTTTCCATTATTTCTTTCGACATTCCAATGCCGCTATCCTTCACTTCTATAATAAGTTTATCTTCTATTTTTTTTGCCGTAACAGAGATTTTTCCACCTGGTTTAGTATGCTTTATTGCATTTGACACTATATTTTGTAAAATAGAAAGCAACATTTTTTTATCTGCAAAAACACTTTCATCTTCTTCAATTTCGTGATGAAGATTAATTGCATTTACACTGGCAATTTCTTTCAACTTATCAAAAACCTGATTTATATATTTTACAAGTTCAATTTTTGTTGGAGAAAATACTTCTGATGCATATTTTATTCTTGCCCATTCCACCAAATAGTCTAACATTTTTAACTCGTCAATGGATGAGTTATAAAGAAGTTCCAGCATCTCCTTTAATGCTTCGGGCTTCATCTTTTCGAAATTATCTTTCAGATATTTGGCAGTTCCAACTATTGAGGACAGAGGACTTCTTAAATCGTGAGAAAGGATTGCAAGCACGCTTTCTTTATGCGTATTCAATTCTTCCAGTTCTTTTACATAATTTTTAATGGAATCTTCTGCTTTTTTTCTCTGCGTCAGGTCTCTCAGTATTTTTACATAACCTAACATTTCTCCATCAATACCTGTAAGTGGAAACACTAGGCCATAAGCATAAAATATACTTTCATCTTTACAAATATGCCAACGGTTATCTACAGCCCTGCCTTCTTTTAATGCTTTGTCAATTTCTTTCTGGGGAATTCCATTTTTTCTATCTTCCTCAGTAAAAATAATGTCAAAATTTTTGCCTAAAACATCATCCGGTTCATGACCAAAAATTGTGACGGAACCCGAACTCCAACTATTGATTTTTAATTCGTTATCCAACGTAAGAATGGAATAATCTTGCAAACTATCTATTATCTGACTATAAAATTCCGAAGTGGGAATATATTGGCTTCTGAGTAATTTAGAATCCATCTGTTTATCGGCCATTTTTTTTTAAATTTATGAAGGTTTGGAACGTTTAATTCTACCTGCTCTTTCCTTTCCGACAAAGGTACTCAATTCAATCATAAAACAGGTAGTTGTGCGGAAGTCTTTATGTTAATGAGAATATTCTTTGAGAATTCGTTCTTGCCACTAACGTCAGACTGTGAAAAAACCACACTATGTGTTTATAAAAATAAATATAAAAAAGAATACGAACAAATATTTTAGAGCAGTAAATTATAGTATGCA
>JAYVPA010000129.1:0-5277 GCA_043757615.1 Sphingobacteriales bacterium
GCTCGTCCAAAACAACTCTCTTTTGAGAAATAAATAAGAATACAACGCATGATTAAGTTGGCGTGGCTCATTCCGGTTTTTCCGCTAGTCGGATTTCTAATAACCTCCACGGGAAATAAAGTATTACCAAAAGGATTTTCAGGGGCATTTGCCACCTTAATGGTCCTTGCATCATTTATTGTTTCGGCTCTGGCCTTTCATGAGTTTAATGGCCAGTCGGTTACGATTGAACTTTTCAGTTGGATCTCTTCCGGATCTCTAAACATTCCGTTCTCTTTCATGATCGATCAGCTAAGCTTGGTTATGTTGCTAATTATTACCGGTGTTGGCTTCTTAATTCACCTTTACTCCATCGGCTATATGCACGATGATGAAGGATTTTCTCGCTTTTTTTCTTATCTGAATCTCTTTATTTTCTTCATGCTCCTTCTGGTAATGGGCTCCAACTACATCGTGATGTTTGCAGGGTGGGAAGGCGTCGGACTCTGTTCTTATTTACTCATCGGTTTCTGGTTTAAAAATCCTGAATACAATAAAGCGGCAAACAAGGCATTCATAATGAATCGTATTGGCGACTTAGGCTTTCTGTTAGGAATTATTTTGCTTTTTGTGACGTTCGGAACAACATCGTTCAGTGAAATTTTTCCAATTGCCGGAGCATTTCCAACAAGCGATCCTCGAATTGTTGCCATTACATTATTATTGTTCATTGGTGCTATTGGGAAAAGCGCTCAAATCCCATTATATACTTGGTTACCTGATGCAATGGCCGGACCGACTCCTGTTTCTGCATTAATCCATGCGGCAACAATGGTAACAGCTGGGGTATATATGATTATTCGATCTAACGTACTTTATTCACTTGCCCCATTCACCCTTTCAATCATTACAGTTATTGGTGCAGCGACAGCAATTTTTTCTGCTGCTATTGCAATTACCCAAACGGACATTAAAAAAGTTTTAGCCTATTCTACTGTCTCGCAACTTGGATTTATGTTTGTTGCCTTAGGTGTCGGTGCTTATTCTACAGCTCTTTTTCATGTAACTACTCACGCTTTTTTCAAAGCACTTTTATTTCTTGCAGCAGGAAGTGTGATTCACGCAATGAGCGGCGAACAAGACATTCGCAAAATGGGCGGTTTGAAAAAGAAACTGCCCATTACTTATTTAGTATTCTTAATTGGAACATTGGCAATTATCGGCTGCCCACCATTTGCCGGATTCTTTTCTAAGGATGAAATTTTAGCAAAGACATTCTCCCAAAATAAATTAATTTTTGGTGTGCTTGCAATTTCCACCATCATGACGGCATTTTATATGTTGCGATTATTTTTCTTAACCTTCTTTGGAACATTCAGAGGAACGCACGCCCAAGAACATCATTTGCACGAATCTCCCAAGTCTATGACTATACCTTTAATGGTATTAGCAATCCTTTCAACCGTTGGCGGATTTCTAGGTTTACCGGAGGTTTTTTCCGAAAAACATTTATTTGCAAATTTTCTTCAACCAATTTTAACCATCCCTTCTATGTTTTATAGTTCGGAGCTTACGCATACTTTTGAAATTGGATTGATGGCGACTTCAACGATAATATTGATTGTTGTTTTTGTAATAACATCACGATTATATACGAGTGAAAAAGGTATTCCTGCAAAACAAGAATCGTCACTTTCGCCATTCGCCAGAGCATCGTACAATAAATTTTATGTGGATGAAATTTATGATGCAGTCATTGTCAACCCTCTTAAAAAAATTAGTGAGTTATTTTATAAAGTTTTTGATATTCGTATCATAGACGGAATAGTTAACTCTGTAAATAAAGGCGTGACCGGAAGTTCACGCGCATTGCGTTTTATCCAGACCGGTAGTGTAGGATTTTACATCTTCGCTATGGTTTTTGGAATTATCGCCATCCTATTGTTTAATCTGATACTCTAACTATTTCCCGGCAAAATCATTTGCCGAGAGACGACCACAATGTTATCAATACTAATATTCTTTCCGCTACTGGCGGCCGTGATTACTGCTATCTCTGGAACAAATGCCAAAAAAGTAGCACTTGTTGCAGCAATAATTGAGTTTGGTTATTCAGTTTGTCTCTTTCTTCGTTTTGTTCCATCCAACGGAAATCAGTTTACTGTAAATATTTCTTGGATAGAACAATTGGGAATCAATTTTAATATTGGACTTGATGGAATTTCACTTTTGTTGGTCATGCTCACAACATTTCTTGTTCCTTTAATTATTCTTTCTTCCTTTTCTCACCAATACAAATCGCCATCGCTTTTTTATTCGTTAATACTTACAATGCAGTTTGCTTTAGTTGGAGTGTTCAGTGCATACGACGGATTTCTATTTTATATATTCTGGGAGTTAGCATTGATTCCAATTTATCTTATTTGTTTAATGTGGGGAGGAAAAGATCGATTACGAATCACACTAAAGTTCTTTATTTATACTCTCACAGGAAGTTTGCTAATGCTGGTAGCATTAATTTATTTGTGGCTTCAAACACCCGGAACACATTCTTTCGATCTGCAGGCGCTACACAATTTAAGTTTGACATCAAAAGAACAGAGCCTGATTTTCTGGGCACTTTTTTTAGCGTTTGCTATTAAGATTCCAATCTTTCCATTTCATACATGGCAACCCGATACCTATACAGATGCACCCGCATCCGGAACAATGTTGTTAGCGGGAATCATGTTGAAGATGGGAATTTTTGGGGTGATTCGTTGGCTGTTACCAATTGTTCCGAATGCTATTATTGAATGGGGAAATCTTGCAATGATATTGTGCGTTATAGGAATCGTTTATGCTTCTTTAATAGCCTGGTTTCAAAAAGACTTCAAACGATTAATTGCTTATAGCTCTATCGCTCACGTTGGATTAATTGCAGCCGGAGTATTTAGTTTGACCTATCAAGGTTTACATGGTAGCATCATCCAAATGGTTTCACATGGGATTAATGTTGTTGGTTTGTTGATGATTGCAGACATAATAGAACGTCGCACAGGAACAAGAGAAATGGATAGCCTCGGCGGTATTAGAACAGTTGCCCCAGCTTTCGCAACGTATTTTATGATTATTATGCTTGCATCAATCGCACTTCCTCTCACCAACGGTTTTATAGGAGAGTTTTTATTGATCAACGGTGTTTTTCAATATAACCACATCTTAGCTGCTCTTGCCGGACTCACAATTATTTTCGGTGCGATTTACATGTTAAATGCATACAATAAAATTGCTCTTGGGGAATCAAAGAAAAATAATTTTGCTTTTTCTTCACTAACATTATCCGAAAAAGCTGTCTTGATACCAATTGTAATCATGATTTTCTGGATCGGAATTTATCCAAAACCATTTCTTGATATTTCAGCACCCGCCGTTGAAGCATTACGAAAATCATTAGGACCAATTATTACATCGTTGAAATAATATCTACACATTTGAATACGCTCTTAATTTTAACCGGTATTGGAATCTTCGGATTGTTTTCTGAAATCTTCAAATTAAAAAAGGCATTACTTCCTGTTGTTTTTATAGGGCTGATTGTTGCCTTCGTTTCAATTGTTGTTGACTGGAATAGTAACATCATGTACTTTAATAATATGATGAAGGTCGATAATTATTCATTAGCCTTCTCAGCATTAATGGTTGCGATTACTTTTTTATGGTTTATCATTTCTCCTGGATTTTTCAAGGACGAAACAAGCAAGAGCGATCATTTTACATTGATACTTTTTGCGCTTATCGGTGGAGTCTTAATGACTTCATTCAACAACTTACTCATGCTTTTTCTCGGAATCGAAATTCTTTCTTTGTCGATGTATATTTTAGCTGGAAGTAACAAAAGAGATCTAGTGTCAAATGAAGCAGCGCTAAAATATTTTTTGATGGGTTCATTTGCGACAGGATTTCTACTTTTCGGAATAGCATTGATCTATGGAGCAACAGCTTCTTTTGATATTGAAAAGATTGGTGCCTTCATTTCATCAAGAAGTCTAAGTCACTCGTGGATGCTTTTGGTTGGCGTGTTATTCATAATTGTAGCCATGGCTTTTAAAGTTTCTGCAGCACCGTTTCACTTTTGGGCACCTGATGTTTATCAGGGATCGCCGACAGTAATCACAGCTTATATGTCAACCGTAGTAAAGACTGCCGCTTTTGCAGCGTTCTTTCGATTATTTTTCCACGCATTTTCATCGATTGGAGAAGTGTGGCATACTACACTTATGGTCTTATCTGGACTAACAATTTTAGTCGGAAATATTACAGCAGTTTATCAAAACAATGTAAAAAGAATGCTTGCTTATTCGAGCATAGCACATGCCGGTTATATGTTACTAGCCATTGTTTCTATGAATGAAACGGCTGGCTCTGCATTGTTGTTTTATACGATAGCCTATGCTGTTTCTTCCATCGCTTCATTTACTATTTTGTTATTAGTAAGTAATGCATCAGGAAACGATTCGATAGAGTCATTTTATGGCCTGAGTAAAAGAAGCCCATTCTTGGCAATCATGACCGTTGTTGCAATGCTGTCATTGGCAGGAATTCCCCCAACAGCAGGATTTTTTGCGAAGTATTATATTTTCATTTCTGCTATGCAAAATGGCTTAACTTATATAGTTCTGTTGGCGGTTTTAGGTTCTCTGATTGGAGTTTATTATTATTTTAGAGTAATCGTTGCACTGTTTCGTGAAGGTTCTGTTGAAAAAATGCAGATCGGTGCTAATTTTAAATTTGTTCTGCTGGTGGCTGGCATTGTTGCTATTGTTTTGGGCGTTCTTCCAGGATTAATAACAGGTCTGATTTAATTTTTGGTACCGATGATTGAAAGCATAGTTTGGAAAGAAAGTTCAGAATCACCAAATTGTCATAAATCCGACAAAAAAGAAATAAACGGTTTAAAATTCGCGTTATAGGCAATTCAATAATTGATTTTGTAACAAAAAATGTTTCACCTGAAACATGAAATTAAAGGTTATTTAATAGATTGCACGAGTATTATTGAAAAGATAATCAGTTTCTAGGGATTCTTGAAAAAATAATTGAAGCTTGACCCCTAAACGCTCATTCACTTTTTTTAAATTAATCAGAATTCCCTATTATTGTCTTCCCAAAAAGTTGAAACATTTACCTTTCGCCTTTATGGAAAAAATAAACAACTGAAAAGTCTTTAATCATTCCCATAACTAATAACAAACAGTACAATCATGAGCAACACATCAACTAAAGGTGGAAACGGTCTTCAGGCCCTTTTTTCGATTC
>JAYVPA010000130.1:0-5246 GCA_043757615.1 Sphingobacteriales bacterium
ATTTACTATTAGATTATGCGCACAATCCAGCTGGAATGCGTGCCTTACAAAAATTTGTTGAGAATATTGATGCGACGATTAAAGTGGGAATGATTGCCGGTATTGGCGACAGACGCAGAGAAGACAATAATGAGATTGGAAGAATTGCTGCTGAAATGTTTGATGAAATCATTATCCGCCAGGACAGAAACTTACGCGGCAAGACTTCCGAAGAATTAATTGAAATGCTGAAAGAAGGTATTTACAAACAAAATCCTAATAAAAAGATAACCGTAATACTAAACGAACCGGAAGCCATAGATTATGCATTTAAACATGCGCAGAAAGGTTCTTTATTAATATTGTGCAGCGATGTAGTTCCTGATGCTTTAGCGCAGGTAATGAAATACAAAGAAGAAGAAAGCGAGCAATTATATAAGATTAATAAAAAGGATATTCCGAATTTGTAGAAAGTTATTAGATATGAAGAGCAATAAATCTGAAAAGATTTATCAATAAAAATATTTTTTATAAAAATGAGCAGAGGCTATAAATTTCATAATCCGGAAGGCTTGTATTTTGTAAGTTTTGCAACCGTAAGTTGGATAGATGTTTTTACGAGAAAAGTTTATAAAGATATTGTAGTAGACTGCTTAAAATATTGTCAAAAAGAAAAAGGTCTGAATTTATATGCTTGAATTATTATGAGCAATCCTGTTGAATCGAGAAAGGAATGGATGCTATCCATCTTTAAAAGTTCAGGTGAGTACAACAGCAATATTAAAGACTATCAATTTTGGCGGCAGGATAATAAACCTATTGAAATATGGTCAAGCCATGTAGTAGAACAAAAAATTAGATAGAAGAAACAGGTATCGATGAACTTATGGCTGCTACATATATTTACGACCCAGAAGCGAAACTAAATCTTTTTCCATCCTATATGATGCAGTGAATAATTGAAACAAATTACGACTTTCAAATCCATAAGTCGTGTATGCTGAATAAACCGTTCTTCGACATGAAAATATAACCTAAAATTCCTATATTTATTAAAATTATCCAAATGAAAAAAATAACTAAATCAGTACAGTTAAGCATTTTATCATTAACAATAATATGTTTATCCTTATTTACATCCTGCAGCAATTCAAAAAACGACGATTCAACAAAAGATGATTCTGTATCTGCTAACATAAAAATGTATTCTCATGTCTGGGATGAAATCATTAATAAAAGAAAACTCGAGATGTTTAATGATTCCAATTTCACTAAAGACGTAACCTTGCATACCAATCTGGATGATATAGTTGGTATTGATAGTGCAAGAGCTTATTATACTAATTATCTTACCGGTTTTTCTGATGTCACTTTCACCATAAAAGATGTTTTCGGAATGGATAATAAACTGGTTAAACACTGGAATTTTAAAGGAACGCATACCGGTGTATTCTTTGATATTCCTGCAACTGGTAAACAAGTAGATATTGACGGTGTTACTTTAGTTCGTATGGAAAATGGAAAGATTGCAGAAGAAACAGATTTTATGGATAACCTGGAATTTATGCAGCAGCTTGGATTGATTCCAAGATAATTTCATCTGAGTTAAATTATTTCCTAAACTATTACATAGTACTTAGTACCTTTTTAATTAGTGCTTTAATATCCGTTAGATTAATAATCAGTACTTAATTATATAGTAGCTATTATCTGTCAACGGATTGGACAACTGGACGCGAGAATCAATTACTAAAAGCAGAGAAAGAAGTTTATTGCAGACTTTGAAACGGTAATTAAAAATAATTTATGTCGCAATCATGTAACTATTTAGTTTTATTGTGTAACTCTTTCCTTATGCAGATCCGCATCTTCGTACAGTAACAATTCAGTTACAAACTCAATACTCATAATATGGAAAATTTACAAGAAGAAACCGGAGCTGAAACAATACATCATAAAACAGTGATAAATAAATTAGGGATATGGATGGATCACTCCAACGCAAACCTGATTAAATTTACCAATAATCCTGTTGAAACCATACATGTTGACGACAGACATGTAGAAAAAGAAAACAGCACGCACATCAGCTCTGAAAATACAAGCGAATCCAATAACCATAATAAAGAACAACAGCATCAGCACAGTTTCTACACTAAATTAGGTGATGTTATTAAAGAGTATGATGAAGTTGTACTCTTTGGACCAACGGAAGCAAAATTGGAACTTTATAATATTTTAAAAGCCGATCATCATTTTGACAAGATTAAAATTGAAACACAAACCGCAGTTAAAATGACAGAAAATCAGCAGCACGCTTTTGTAAAAGAATATTTCTCATAAATATGCAATTAGTAAAAAAAAAATGCCGGAAAATAGTTTAATTTTTCGGCGTTTTTTATGTTATTAAAAGTAAGATTGTAATTAATTAATTTATTATAAACAGTTCGATTGTTTCTGTGTTATATAACTCTAAAATTAATCCTATGAAAATCAATTCTAACTTACATGGTCTTATCGACTACGCAGTAGTTTTATTCTTACTGGTCTCTCCTAAATTATTCGGTTTACCTACTGTTACAGCTGATATTACATATGCATTAGCTATCATTCATTTCACACTCACAATATTTACTAAGTATGAAGCTGGTTATATTAAACTTATACCATACAAAATACATGGCATTATTGAGCTGGTAGTTTCTGTTGCATTGATTGGTATCGCATTTTATTTAGGTAATATGGAAGGAATGCTTGCACGTAATTTTTACATCGGTTTTAGTGCAGCCGTTTTTGTTACCTGGGCACTGACCGATTATAAAAGAACTTCTGTTCCACAATAATCTTTGTAATCTTTAAATTAAAATTGAATTTAACACTAATTCACTCTCTGATTAAAATACTGTAATAATTTAGGAATATTTTGCAACGTGCTTCGTAGTGATAAGATGATATTTGTAGGGTAAACAACAATTATTACTACTCTAAATTCTACGCATATGTTATTTGTCCCTATTAAAGCTAAAGAGTCACTTTTGTATTCTTATGAATATGCAGAAGCGATGGCAAAGAAAAAAGAAAATCAGAATTACAAAACAAAAAATTCTGACAATATAGATGTAAATTATACAGCAACATCAAAAATAACAAAGCTGATACAAAAGTTTAAATCTTATTTTAATACTATTAAGGTTGAATCCCAATCAGCAGTTTAATTGAACCTTAAAAACAGCAGCATGCTTTTTTTAAAATAAATCATAGTTAAACAGTTTCTACAAAAAAAAGAGCAGGAATGTATTAATACATCCTGCTTTTACCCCCCGGCTGATCAAAAAATATATTCTCTTAAAGTGCTTTCAAAATATGTACTGAAATTTTCAAATTCATTAATTATATCAAATCAAGAATATTAAAGGTTACTACATTTAACTAAGGTGAAAATGTACCATTGAACACAAATAACCTATACGATGTAATGGAACGAAACCAACTTTGCGCAATACAATAAATGATATTGTATTTATAAAATATTGATGCATGCTTTAGTTTTTTTACAAGTCAAAAGTCTTATTTACCAAAAAGAAACAGTTACATAATTTCACATAGAACTTGTAAAATTTAAAGATTGTATCTAAATAAATAGAATTAACAAATAACATCATTAATTTTAACATCTAACATAGATTCATTTTAATTTATGCTCTTCATAACCCATATAACTGATAAAGATATATTATGTAAATAATGTAACATATTATAATAATTACGTAACAATTCTACTATATAAAAAACGATCTTTGTAAAAAGGTGTTATATGAGTAAATCTAAACTTGCTACAGTACCTGCAAAGGCAACAAATACACAATCAGTACCAAATTTTTCAACAAGGGTATTTAATTCATTTAATGAATTTTTTGATGAAATTGGTGCGATTACAAAGTTTGCAGGTAACTTTTTTAAATCTATGGTAAAACCTCCGTATGAATTTAAAGAATTGATGAAACAATGTTTTATGATTGGAAATAAATCCCTTACACTGGTAACCATTACAGGTTTTATCATGGGTTTGGTTTTAACTATTCAAACCAGACCGACTCTGGCGCGGTTTGGTGCTGAATCATTAATTCCTGCAATGATAGCTGTTTCTATAGTACGTGAAATCGGGCCGGTAATTACTGCCCTAATTTGTGCAGGTAAGGTAGGTTCCGGTATCGGTGCAGAACTTGCCTCTATGAAAGTAACCGAACAGATAGATGCCATGGAAGTTTCAGGCACCAATCCTTTTAAATATATTGTCGTAACCAGAATTCTTGCAACTACACTGATGATTCCTGTTTTGGTGGCTTATGCAGATTTCATAGCTATGTTAGGCGGCCTTGTTGGTGTAAACATTTTGGGTGATGTTGGTTTCCGTTTTTATTTCCACCAGATATTTGAAAAACTGGATTTTGCTGATGTGCTGCCTGCTTTTGTAAAAACCATTTTCTTTGGTTTTTCTATTGGTTTAGTGGCATGTTACAAAGGGTATAATTCTAATAAAGGAACAGAAGGTGTAGGAATATCGGCAAATTCTGCAGTAGTCCTTAGTTCTTTATGCATATTTATAATAGATGCAATGGCAGTACAATTAACCTCAATACTATTTAAATAAAAACTGAACATGGAAAAGAAAGAACCTAAAATAGTGGAGAAGGAAATTAATTCTGTAGTGGAAACGGAAGTTGACCCTAAATCTAAAAAAATGGCAAAGGAAGATTCTGGGGAAAACGTTGTGGAAATAAAAAACCTGAGTAAATCATTCGGTGATAACGATGTATTAAAAGATTTGAGTATAACCTTACAAAAAGGAGAAAATTTAGTGGTGCTCGGAAAATCAGGAAGCGGAAAATCAGTATTAATTAAATGTATGGTACGCTTGCTGAATGCTGACAAAGGTTCTATAAATGTATTAGGTAATGATATGACTGTTGTGAAGGATAACGAGCTAAATGAAATCCGAAAAAAAATTGGATTTTTGTTTCAAAGTGCAGCATTATATGATTCAATGACAGTTGGTGAAAATCTTGCCTTTCCACTTAGAGACCAAAAAAAGACTCCTGAAGAAATTGATACATTAGTAAGCGAAGGGTTGCAAAGTGTTGGCCTACCGGATGCCGGACCCTTAATGCCATCAGAACTTTCAGGCGGTATGCGAAAAAGAATCGGACTGGCACGCACCATGATTTTAAAACCGGATATCATGCTATATGATGAACCGACCACAGGAC
>JAYVPA010000131.1:0-5227 GCA_043757615.1 Sphingobacteriales bacterium
TCCAAACCGGTGTGCATACGGGGCGTTTTGTAAACCGGGTCGATACGCATACCAAAACCCGATGCAATTCTTTTTAAATCTTTATTGGAAACAGGCTGAATGGCGGGAATACTTGCCAGCATCTCTTCTTTATTCTTAATCATCGTAGCAAGCTCATCATACGATTTGGATTGTACATATGTACGTTTTTCCATCCCTTGTAATTTTGCTAAAGTATTAGCAATAATTTCAGACTCAGGTAAATCTTTCAGTTGTGCGTAAATCTTAGATTTATTGATTCCGCCATTTCTTAAATTATCAGGGAGAGGATCTGATTCAAAAATTACACGATAAATGTTATCATCTCTGTCGCCCATATCTTCCAGCACTTTAGAAAGCGCACCAATACGCTTATCAAGGATTTCATATTTTTCCTGCATTTGTTTCAGCTCATTTTTTTTATTCTGTTCAGCGGGATTATCAAAAGCACTAAAACCCAATACCATGGCAAGAAAGCCAAAGAAGAATGCAGAGGTAAAAAATCCTGTTATACGTAAAATACGCTGACTAATACTGATTTTGTATTTCTCGTACTTTAAAGTATTAGGATTATAATAATATTTTTCCTTTTGCATATGCTTAGCTGTCCAAATTTAGCATTAATCTAATACTTTTCCAAAATTGATTTAAACACCTGAAAATCAAGAAAGATTTATTATTGGATGTCGAAGAGGTTTGAACATCTTTAACCTTTAACAATTCAAATAGCTTCTTTATTCCTTAAAACAGCACTATTTTATATTGACACTCAAATTTTTATCTTTGACACATGGAAAGTATGTTATCTGCAAAAGAGATTCGTCAGGCGTTTTTAGATTTTTTTAAGAGTAAAGGGCATCAGATTGTATCTTCAGCACCTGTAGTGGTGAAAAATGACCCAACATTATTATTCACCAATGCCGGAATGAATCAGTTTAAGGATTACTTTTTAGGAAATACCATACCTGAAAACCCGCGTATGGCAGATACACAGAAATGTTTGCGTGTTTCAGGTAAACATAATGACCTCGAAGAGGTGGGTGTAGATACTTACCACCATACCATGTTTGAAATGCTTGGTAACTGGAGTTTCGGGAATCCTGCCCGTCCGGCAGGAGGATATTTTAAAGCGGAAGCTATTGAGTGGAGCTGGCAATTACTGACAGAAGTTTTAAAGCTGGATAAAAACAGATTATATGTAACCATTTTTGAAGGGGATGCAAAAGAAAATCTTCCGAAAGATGAAGAAGCATTTACTGAATGGAAAAAATATATTGCCGAAGACCGAATTTTATTGGGTAATAAAAAAGATAATTTCTGGGAAATGGGTGACACCGGACCTTGCGGACCCTGCACGGAAATTCATGTGGATTGCCGTCCTGATGATGAAAGAAATACAGTTGATGGTTCAACATTAGTGAATGCAGACCATCCACAGGTAATTGAAATCTGGAACAATGTATTTATCCAATTCAACAGAAAGAAAGATGGAAGCCTTGAATCATTACCTGCAAAACATGTGGATACGGGAATGGGTTTCGAACGTTTGGTGCGCGTGATACAAGGCAAAAGGTCGAACTATGATACGGATGTTTTTTCCGGAACTATTCATGCAACAGAAAAAATAGTAGGGTTTAAATATGACAGAAGTGAAAGCAAACAGGCGATTGCGTTTCGTGTGCTGGCTGACCATATCCGTGCAGTATCTTTCACAATTGCCGATGGACAATTGCCGAGTAATACAGGCGCAGGTTACGTGATTCGCAGAATTTTACGTCGTGCAGTGCGTTATTATTTTTCTTATTTAGATAGAAAAGAACCAATGCTGTATTTGCTGGTTCCTGTGTTGGCAAAACAATTTGAAACGGTGTTTCCTGAATTGCAAAGCCAGGTTGATTTTGTATCGAAAGTAATTTTAGAAGAAGAAAATTCTTTTTTAAAAACATTGGATAATGGATTAAAAAGATTAAGCTTAATTATTGATGAAACATTAGAATACAATAAAGCTAAACCCACACTTATCAATGGAAAAGCTGTATTTGAATTATATGATACGTTTGGCTTTCCCAAAGATCTAACGAACCTGATTGCCTGGGAAAATAGTCTGATGATTGATGATGAAGGTTTTGAACAAGAATTACAAAAACAAAAAGTACGAAGTCGAGATGCATCTGAACAAGATGTAGATGACTGGATTAATTTAAGCGATGGCAAATCTGTTTTTGTGGGTTATGATTCGTTGGAAACAAAATCCAAAGTTTTAAAATACAGAAAAATAAAATCTAAAGGAAAAGAACAATACCAGATTGTATTAGATAAAACGCCTTTCTATGCTGAAAGCGGAGGACAAATAGGCGATAATGGGATTTTTAGATTTGAGACAGGAGATGTGAGAATAACTGATACAAAGAAAGAAAATGATTTGATTGTTCATTTTGTGGATGAAATTCCTGCTGATTTGAATGGCGATGTGTTAGCTTCTGTAAATGCAGAAACACGACGTAAGACAACAATTCACCATTCTGCAACGCATTTGCTGCAGGCTGCATTACAACAGGTATTAGGAAAACACATTGCACAAAAAGGCTCCTTGAATAATAATGAATACCTGCGTTTCGATTTTTCTCATTTTGCAAAAATGACAAATGAGGAAATCGATAATGTAGAAATTTTAGTGAATGAAAAAATACGTGAAAATATTCCTGTTGTCATAAAAGGAATGTCGAAAGATGATGCGATGAAATTGGGTGCAATGGCATTGTTTGGCGAAAAATACGGTGATGTGGTACGTGTTGTTATCATGGATGAAAACTATTCTATTGAATTGTGCGGCGGTACGCATGTTAGCGCTACCGGTGAATTAGGTTTGTTTAAAATATCTTCTGAAAGTGCAGTGGCTGCGGGTGTTCGAAGGCTAGAAGCTGTGTGTGGTGAAATGGCGATTCAATTTGTGAATGAGAAAATTATCGAATTAGCGAATATCAAAAACGAATTAAAGAACCCGAAAGATAGTGTGAAAGCTGTTCAGTCTTTACAGGATGAAAATTCTTCGCTTAAAAAAGAAATTGAAAAATACCAGAACGAAAAAGTAGAGATTATAAAACAACAACTGCGTACCAAAGTCACTAACAGAAATGATGCAAATGTATTGTTTGAAAAGGTAGAAGGAGTGAATGCAGATGGTTTGAAAAAAATACAATTCGATTTAAAAAATGAATTTGATAATTTATTTTTTGTAGTTGTTGCGGTAGTGAATGATAAACCATTATTATCTATCATTATTTCCGAAGATTTAGTGAAAGCTAAAAATTTACACGCTGGTAATTTGGTTAAAGAATTATCTAAAGCAATAAAAGGCGGCGGCGGCGGACAGCATTTCTACGCTACTGCTGGCGGCACTGATGTAAGCGGGATAGATACTGTTTTGCGGCAAGCGGAAGAATTGTTTCTGGTTCAGACGAATTAATTATTCAACAGCAAACAAAAGTAAAGATGCATTTTTATCTCTGCTGCTTGTAGCAATTTCAACAGTATATCGTGTTTTCTCAATTTTCCAGTTTTTAGAATTAATATTGTAATATGCCAATTCACTTACAGGGATTTTCAATGAAATAGTTTTCTCTTCATTTACTTGTAAAAATACTTTTTCAAACGCTTTCAATAATTTTATTGGTCTGTCAATTTCTTTACAGCCATCAAAATGTGCGTATGCTTGTATAACTTCAGCACCATCTTTAGTTCCTGTATTTTTTACTTTTACAGTAATTTCAATACTATCATTTTCTGAAAATTTACCTGTGGTTAAAGGAATTGCTGTAATATCGAAATCAGTATAACTCAATCCGAAACCAAAAGGAAATGCAGGCATTTCAGCTTTTTTATCAAACAAAGTATAACCATGATAATAACCGTATTTTATTGTCTGCGGTAACACAGGAAATTCCGGTAATTGATTTACAGTAGATGGAATTGTGAACGGTAATTTTCCTGAAGGATTTATATTTCCAAAAAGAACTTCAGGAATATTCAACGCACCATTCATTCCATAATATCCTGAATAAAAAATTGCCGGAACTTTACTTTTCCACTCTTCCATCATGATTGCACTACCGCCAATCAGATAAACAACAGTATTTTTATGTAGTGTTGAAACGTGTTGAATCAATTCAATTTCTTCTTTGTATAAACTCAGGTTGTAACGGTCGCCGGCTCTGCCCATTTTTTTAAACACACCATCTGATAATTTATATGGATTTTTTTTATCAGAACCATTCATAGAAATAAATTCACCTTCATCTAAATGATTCAGACCGGTCAGAATAATCACTGCATCAACTTTCTTCGCCAACGAATCAATTTCTTCTTTTTTGTCAGTAGAATAAATCCGGATATTATGTTGTTTCGCATATTCCCGGAAAGCTTGTAAAGGTGTAATTACTTTGGTTTTCACACCGCTGCTGCCAACATCACCATCATTCTTTTCATTTACTAATCTTCCGACTAATAAAACAGATTTTATTGTATTACTGTCTAATGGTAAAATATGATTTTCATTTTTCAGTAAAACAATTCCTTCTGCAGCAGTTTGTTTTGCGAGCAGCAAATGCTTAGTATAATCAGGCTTTTCAACTGATTTGTCTTTATTGATATAATCAAATAAATATCTCGTAAACAAAGAATTATAAATCAGTTTTTCAATATCTGTTTCTTTTATCTCATATTTATCCAAAGCAGCTTTTACTTTCTTATAACTGTAATGGTTAGTAGTTGGCATTTCAATATCTGTCTGTGCTAAAATAGAAGGCGCGGTACTTTTTACTCCCTGATCCCAGTCAGATTGCGTAAAGCCTTTGAAGTTCCATTTATTACGTAAAATGTCAATCCCTAATTCTTTATTTTCTGCACAGTAATGTCCATTCACTTTATTGTAGGCTGTCATTACAGAAGCAACGCCCGCATCAATGCATCTTTTAAAGTGAGGTAAATAAACTTCGTTCAGTGTTCTTTCATCCATCTGTACATCTATATGATAGCGCGTATTTTCAATGCTGTTCATCGCATAATGTTTTACACAAGATAGTACAGCTTTGCTTTGTATTCCCTGAATTAACGCTACCCCAAAACTACCAACCAAATAAGAATCTTCACCATAACTTTCCTGTGCTCTGCCATTCGATGGATGCCTCAACAGATTAATACATGGCGCACC
>JAYVPA010000132.1:0-19726 GCA_043757615.1 Sphingobacteriales bacterium
TTGTATAAGTCAACTTTTGTGTCAACTTATTTCAGGACTATTCATTTTCTAAATTATAAAAGCCGTCTCTTATAAAACGAGACGACTTTTTCTATTCTACATACTAAGTACTAATACTTAATACTAATATCTACTAGTATCTGTAGTATTCCGGTTTGTAAGGACCGTCTACAGGAATTTTTAAATAGCTGCTTTGTTCAGTTGTTAATTCATCCAACTCCACACCTACTTTAGCTAAGTGCAAACGAGCTACTTTTTCATCTAAATGTTTTGGCAACATGTAAACTTTGTTCTCGTATCTTTCTGTATGCATCCACAATTCTAACTGAGCGATCACTTGGTTAGAGAAAGAGTTTGACATTACAAATGACGGGTGACCTGTAGCACAACCTAAGTTTACTAAACGACCTTCAGCCAATAAGATGATGTCTTTTCCTTCGATAGTATATAAATCTACCTGTGGTTTGATGGTATTTTTTGTGTGACCGTAATTATCGTTTAACCATGCAACGTCGATTTCAATATCGAAGTGACCGATGTTACAAACAATCGCTTTGTCTTTCATTGTTCTGAAATGCTCCTCTGTAATGATATCACGGCAACCTGTAGTTGTAACGACGATGTCCGCTTCTTTCACCGCATCTTTCATTTTTTTCACTTCAAAACCTTCCATTGCGGCCTGTAATGCGCAGATAGGATCGATTTCTGTGATGATAACACGCGCACCGGCACCACGTAATGATTCAGCAGAACCTTTACCAACGTCACCAAAACCTGCAACAACAGCCACTTTACCTGCAATCATTACATCTGTAGCACGACGAATCGCATCTACACAACTTTCACGGCAGCCGTATTTGTTATCGAATTTAGATTTTGTAACTGAATCGTTGATGTTGATTGCAGGAATCAATAATGTTCCTTTTTCCATTCTTTCGTATAAACGGTGAACACCTGTTGTAGTTTCTTCAGATAAACCTTTAATACCTTTCGCCAATTCAGGATAGTTATCAAAAACCATATTCGTTAAGTCACCACCATCATCTAAGATCATGTTCAATGGACGGTCTTCAGAACCGAAGAACAATGTTTGTTCGATACACCAGTTGAATTCTTCTTCGTTCAAGCCTTTCCAGGCAAACACAGGAATACCTGCAGCAGCGATGGCAGCAGCAGCGTGATCTTGTGTAGAGAAAATGTTACAAGAAGACCAGGTAACTTCAGCACCTAAAGCCACCAATGTTTCGATTAAAACAGCTGTTTGAATCGTCATGTGTAAGCAACCCGCGATACGAGCGCCGGCTAATGGTTTTGATGCACCAAATTCAGCACGAAGTGACATTAGACCCGGCATTTCCGCTTCCGCTAAAGTGATTTCTTTTCTGCCCCATTCTGCAAGAGACATGTCTTTAACTTTGTATTTCAAGTTAAAGTCGATTGATGATGTTGTAGTTGACATAATTTAAAATTGATTTATTTTATGATGCAAAATTACATCAGCGCATACGTAAAAAAGTTGTCTTATGGCAAGAAATGGGATTTTACCGTCATTGCGAGGAACAGCCTGTCCCGATTTTTTCGGGAAAGCAATCTGTTCAAAATGGGACACGTATGGGGCTCGAACCTCTGACCTTACTATTTTGACATCTAATATTTTAAAAGTATATTTGAAATAAGGGATGAAAAGCATTTCAAATTATGTAAATGAGTTTCTAAAATCCATAACTTATATATAAAACATGAAAAATATTATTGTATTTATCTCCGGTTTTATTGCAGGAATATTCTTCATAATCTTTATAGGATATATTATTGGCACATACAAACATAACGATTCAATGAGAAATATTCCGATTCAGTATATTGATATTAAAGGAAAAAAAGGATATGTAAAACTACACACAGGGATATCAAAAGATTCAGTCAAAATATTAGTTGGACGACCTGATGAGGTTGAATTAAATTCTATACCAGCGTTTAATTCTACTCTTGAAGATTGGAGATACAAATTAAAAGACAATTATATTCCAAATTTGGTATTAAAATTTGAAAATGGGAAATTGGTTGATGTTGACCAAAAATGACACAACATTTTCGTTTAGCGATGGTATCTTAGTAATCAAAAATATATGATTTATGAAGCCGTCAACCATTAAGTCAAAATTATGGAAACCACATCAATAAAAAATTCAAATCCAAGTTTAGAACCTTTATTTGGTGTTTTAACACCATCCGAACATTTTGAGATTAGAAAAATCCTTGCAGATGTTGATGATAAATTATTAGAATTTGCACAATTCTTTGGTTTGAGTCGGGCAGGATGGGAAGGTACAGGTCTTGACCTTAATTCATATCCATCTTCAAGCCAAACCAGTATTAGTAGTTTTGTTGAACCAGGACTTGATGGAAATCACATGGTTTCTTTTGGGGTGTCATTAGAGCCTACTTGGTTTTATGAGAAATCTCCAACTAAAAAACAATGGAAGATTGAAGCTCAGATATATGCAGATTGCCAACAAAAGATTTATTGTGGAAGTATGCATTTCGTTCATGAAATCCCATTTGTTCTGAGCACAAATCCTATAGACTCAGTAAAAGTATTACACAAAATAACTGTAGAGTTAATACAATTGGGGAAAGAAAAGCCACTTGAACATTGGCTTCAACTTGCTGGAGATAAATAATTCTGATTATCGGTTGGTGTCTTCACCTACCAAAATTATATGTTTGAACTCAACAGATTGCTTCGTGCCTCGCAATGACGTAAGATCATCTGATATTCTTCTCTTGCTGTTGTTGGTATGAGGCGAAGAAAAGTGCGTTAGCTTACCAACAACTTTACAAAACACATTAGCGATTACTTAAACAAACATCTAAACAACAAAAACCATGAACAAAAAAATTGAACTAAAAGCAACCGGCGAGACAATAACTTTCACAAAGTCAAGCGCTGATACAAATGGAGAATTTGTTGAAACACTTGTAACACTTCCTGCAAGCGGTGAAGGACCTCCAACTCACAGACACGTATTTCAGCAGGAGCTTTTTGAAGCTGTTGACGGCATGCTCGGACTCGACTGTGGCGATCAAAAAATAGTGCTTACCCCCGGTGAATCATTTACAGTTCCTATGAATACATTTCACACATGTTATTCAGTGGATGGAACTGAGATAAAATTCAGGACAAGATTCACTCCCGCGCTCAATATAGAGTATATGTTGACAGAGATGTTTGATTCCAGTAACAGACGAAAGTCTGTAGACCCATCTCCTTTTGATGCGTGTTACATTTTACAACAAGTTAAAGGAGAATATTATTTAAAAGAAATTCCATTACTTATTCAAAAGACTATTTTTCCAATCATAGCTATTTTCGGCAAATGGTTTGGGTTAATTAAGGCTAATCCTAATAAATCTATTTAGTAATATTCTTTTTAATCCTGCTCAGCGAAGTTGGAGTAACACCAATAAAAGAAGCCAGGTATTTTTGCGGAATGGATTGCAGTAAATCCGGTTTTTCCAGTAAATCCAGGTAACGTTGTTCTGCAGTATCTTTTTGCAAAGCAGTAAAGCGGGATAACAAATGTAAAATTACATCTTCCCAGAATTTACGCATCATTTCCTGCATCTTCGGATGTGTTTCGTATAATTTATTTAGTGCAGATTTTGGCAAATACAAAATCTCTGTTTCTTCAATTGACTGTAAAAAATAATTAGTCGGTGCGCCACTTATAAAACTGTAGATTTCAATTGCGGAAGAATGTTTCAACGCAAACCAAACGGAAACTTCCACATCTTCCTGTATGTAATATAAACGCAGACAACCTTTTTGTACAAAGATCAAATCATTACAAATCTCTCCTTCACGTAGTACAAATTCATTCTTCGTAATCTTTTTTGTCTTGAATTTTGAAACAATATCATCGAGCTCTTCCACCGGAAGCTGCACATATTCATTAAAAAATTTTTTGAGTTCGTTGGACATAGTTGACAGGTCAAACTTAAGTAAAAAAACCTTATTTTTAATCAATGAATATACAAGAATGGAAATCAAAAGGACAATTTACCCAAGTATACAACCATTCCATTTTCAATATTCATCATAAGACTGACAACCCAATCATTGCATTTTTACACGGTTATCCTTCTGCCTCTTATGATTATTACAAAGTACTTCCCTGGTTAGAAACTGAGTTTTCTTACATCATTCATGACCATCTTGGTTTTGGATTCTCAGATAAGCCAACAAATTATTCTTATTCTTTGATAGAACAGGCAGAAATGGCAATCGAGTTATGGAAACAACTCGGATTGAAAGAAATCCATCTGGTTTCACATGATTACGGAACTACCATTGCAAACGAAATCATTGTCCGCAAATTGCAAGGTTTTGAACCTGTAAAAATAAAGTCTGTTACATTTTGTAATGGCAGTTTGCATATTGAACTGGCACATTTGAAATTCATACAGAAATTACTCAAGCATCCGACATTCGGGAAATATATTGTTGCATTGATGAACAAACGAACATTCATAAAAACTATGCAGGATATCTGGTTTGATAAAAAGCTTTTTGATGTAGAAGAAATGAACGAACTCTGGACTTTGCTGATGTCAAACAGAGGCAAAAATGTGCTGCATAAAATTTCGCAATACAATAATGAACGTATAAAATACTGGCACCGCTGGATTCCTGCATTAACGCAATTAGATATTCCAACGCATATACTCTGGGCGTTACAAGACCCGATTGCTGTACCTGCTATTGCAGAACAATTGTACAAAGAAATTCCAAATGCTGTTTATACTAAAATAGATAAGTGCGGGCATTATCCGATGCTGGAGAAATCGGAAGAATGGAGTCAGAAGATGATTGGGTTTATAAAAATTAACTTGTGAAAATTAAAAACATAGCTAAAATAATATTTTTTCAATAACACTGCTAATCACTCTTTTTGCACTGTATGCAATTATAATTATTGCTTATGTGGCAATAACTCCAAATTCAACTTTATATTCTGAGCTTTCTAAATATGGCAATCAACAACTAATAGAAATGTCAATATTTTGGATAATTATTTTGATTGTTTTCGGAATTATAAGCTATTCCATTCTCAAGAAGATTAAAAAAAGTATTTGATGTTGACATTACTTATCGTGTTAACAATCCTGCATCTAATATAAAAGAAGAACCTGTTATATAACGTGCTTTATCGGATACTAAAAATACAACTGCATTTGCTACATCTTCGGGCTCCACCCAGGGAACATCAATTAAATTTCCGGCAGAACGTTCCGCAATTTCTTTTGCAGTCGTTCCTTCCAAAATTGCAAGACCATCATTCATGGGCGTATTCACACCTGTCGGATGCAAAGCAATAACACGAATATTATAAGATGCCAATTCAATCGCCCATGATTTTGTTAAACCCGTCAAGCCCCACTTAGAAGCTGCATAATGACTCAATCTGTTCATACCGCGTAAACCTGCAATGGAAGAATTATTTATGATAACGCCTGATTTTTTTTCTTTCATCAAAGGAATGATGCGTCGCGCTACCAACCACGCTCCTTTCAGATTAATATCAATCATCGCATCCCATTCTTCTTCCGGCATTTCATCCACAACGCCGTACGCGCAGATTCCTGCATTATTAAACAAGATATCTATCTGACCAAATTTTGTTTTTGAAGTATTCACAGCATTCGTTATCGCTGCATCATCACGTACATCGCCGCGAAAAACTTCGCAGGAAACACCCAATGCCACACATTCATTTTTTAATGTCTCCAGTTCATCAGAAGAACCCATTGTATATCCGGGATATTCCATTGGTTTTGCAATATCAAATCCTATGATGTGTGTACCTTCTTTTGCTAATGCTATAGCGGAAGCCCTGCCTTGTCCGTGCGCAGCGCCTGTGATGAAAGCAACTTTATTTTTTAATGAACTGTCCATATCCTGACTTTAAAAGTACAATATATAATTTTAAAAAATAACCACATAGAATCATAGCTTTAAAAAATACAGCATGGAATGAATGCAATACATTTCGTTGGCTAAGAAAAACAGAGTTGTAAGCTTTGCTTATATTATGTGTTCTAATCAAACTAAATTACCGATTACCTTTTTGCTTTAAAAATATACCTATGTTTCTATGTGGTAAAAATAATTTATTCTTGTTTATTAAACGGTAAATAAGAAAATAAATATTCGTCGATGTCCGTATCAATCACATTACTGAATACATTTGTCGCAATCATCTGTCCGGCAAATGCAATCAGTTCCACTAATTCTGCTGTTGAATATAACTGGCTGACTTGTTCAAATAATTCATCAGATATTTTTCCATGATTTTGTGAAATCGCGCTGCCAAAATCCAGTAACAATTGTTCCTGTTCATTTAACCACAGTTCATCAGGTTTTTCGCCATTGTCAATAATTATCTTTCTGAAAAATGTTGTACATAAAGGACAATTACTTCCTTTAGAAATAGAAAATGCAAACAGATAAGCCAACCTGTCGCCTGTAATCACTTTAATCTTTGTGTACAAGGTATACCATTCCATATACACTTCGAAAGCGGTGAGCGAATGACCGAGCGTCGCTTTCATATTTGTAATCGATGCGTGAAATTTCGCTTTATGCAATTCGTACGCAGCAATTGTTTCTGACGGTGTTTCGTGTAATGATAATGGGTGAATACGGGACATAAACAAATTTTTAGAAAATCTTTTGAAACACATAGAAACACAGAAAAACTATGTGTCTATGTGTTTCAATTCAAAATTGAATATCAGTAAATATAAAATTTTTACAAAGACTATGGAACAATTTCCTAAATTTGTTTCAATCATGTTTACCGCAACCGACCAACTCATAGAATGTGTCCCGAATTTTTCTGAAGGAAGAAACACACAGACTATTGATGCGATTGCAACTGCAATAAAAAACGTTCCTGATGTAAAATTGATGAATATTGATGTTGGATATGATGCAAACAGAACGGTTTATACATTTGCGGGAAAACCAAATGCTGTACCGGAAGCTGCATACCAGGCAATAAAAGTTGCAAATGAATTGATTGATATGCGTGTGCATAAAGGTGAACATCCCCGAATGGGCGCCTGCGATGTTTGTCCGCTGATTCCCTTGCAGCACATCAGTATGTATGAAGTGATTGAATTATCCAAACAATTAGGTAAACGATTAGGAGAACTCGATATTCCTGTTTATTTATATGAAAACTCAGCAACTACAGAAGAAAGAAAGAACTTAGCGTATTTACGAAAAGGTGAATATGAATTTATTGAAGAGAAAATAAAACTACCGGAATGGAACCCTGATTTTGGTGAACAAAGGTTCAATTCCAAATTTGGTATGATGGCTTTAGGTGCGCGTAAATTCCTGATTGCATACAACATCAATTTAAAAACAAAAGATGAAAATATAGCGAAACAAATTGCAAAGCAAATCAGGACAATTCGTGCTACAAATGATGGTTCATATTTATCAGATTTATTTCAGCATGTAAAAGCGATTGGCTGGTTTATGGAAGAATTTGACTGCGCGCAGGTTTCTACAAATATTACTGATATTGAAGCGAGTCCGATTGTTGAAGTTTTTACGGAAATAAAAAATATGGCGAAAGCAGCAGACATTGATACGAATGGAAGTGAACTGATTGGATTGATTCCCAAAAAAGCATTACAGCATTCTACCATGAATTTAGATGAAGCTATAGATTATTTAGGTTTGAATGCTGTAAAACCGTTTACCAAACAAGAGAATATTATTGAATACAATTTGTTTCAGAATTAATTATATTTTTCACGCAAAGACGCAAGTACGCAAAGAAATAACATGAATTTATTGCAACAACCATACATTTTATTGCTGCTTTTTATTCTTGGAATCGTTGCGCAATATTTTTCTTTCCTGCCAAAAAATTGTTATCGTTCCATAAATAAATTTATTCTGTTTGTTCCATTGCCTGCAATTGTACTAACCAAAATTCCATTTTTAGAAATAAATCATGAAGTAATTTATCCGATTGCATCCGCGTGGATTATTTTTTTTGGTGCTGCTCTGTTTGCGTTTATTTTTTGTAAGATTTTTAATTATGATAAAAAGACAATGGCATGTCTGATTTTATGCTGCGGTTTAGGAAACACATCGTTTGTAGGTTATCCATTTTTAAAATATTTTTACGGCGAACAAAGTTTGCAATATGCTATTTTTGTTGACCAACCCGGCAGTTTCTTAATATTATCTACATTTGGAGTTTTAATTGCTGCTTACTTTAGCGCGACAGATTTCAGCTTCAAATCAATTGCATTACGATTGATAAAGTTTCCGCCTTTTTTAATTTTTATTGTTGCCCTTTTTATTCCTAAAGAAATTATTTCAGGAACTGCATTTAATGTATTAGAGTTTTTAGGAAAATTTATGGTGCCGCTTGCCATACTCTCGCTTGGCTTGCAATTCAAAGTAAAGTTTAAAGAAACAGACTGGAAAAAATTAAGCGCAGGTCTGATGTATAAATTAATCTTAGCTCCGTTCTTAATTTTTATTTTATTCTATTTCGTTCTACATAAAAGTGGGGAGCTATATTCGATATCTGTTTTGGAATGCGCCATGCCGCCAATGATTACGGCCTCTATACTGGCAACAGAATATGATCTGGATAAAGAACTGGCAAATGTGTTACCGGCTTTTGGAATTTTATTCTCTGTTCCGACATTGCTGTTCTGGAAATGGCTGCTGTCAACCTCGTAGGTTGGTTAACTCTTTCAGCACGTCAATTATACTTGAATACATATTGTTAAAATAATTTGGAACATCTTCTATTCTCACCCAAATGGCTTTTTCAATATCTTCTTCTGTTTGAGGAATTAATTCACCTTCAAAATCAGTATTCATTTCAAACCAGTGAGATACTTTCAGTTTTAATATTTCTTTCTCGACATAAGAATGGTAGGTAGCTTTATTCAATAATTTTTTAAAATAAATTGGATGACTAATTTTTACGTTCGTCAAACCTGTCTCCTCTTCTACTTCGCGTACGGCAGCTTCTTCTGTAGTTTCTCCGTTTTCAATTTTCCCTTTTGGCAAATCCCAGAATCCACGACGATGGATTAATAAAATATCCCCATCCCTATTTTTAACTACACCGCCGCCTGCTTCTACGCATTTAAAATAAGAACATACTTCCTTGAATATTTTTTCTACATTAGCATTAAATAAGATGACATTATTTTGGTTAACATCGCTCAAAATAACTTTTAATGTACCTTCAAAATTTTCTTTTGTGGTATAAGGCTCTATGATAAAATCTTCGTGCATTAAATTATCCACAAATGCAGGGTTATGACACAAGTAGACTATCTTGTTATTGATAAAAAGTTTATACATTTATAAAATTTACTGACTGATTTGAGAATTTTAGAATATATTTAATCTGATTTATAAATTCCAATACTAAAATACTAAGAAATGGAAAATAACGCATATAAAGAAAAATTAGCTGAATATTTATTACAAATAAAAGCTATTCAGTTCGATACAGAAAATCCTTTTACTTGGGCCAGCGGTTTGAAATCACCTGTATATTGCGATAACCGGAAGTTATTATCATATCCTGAAACTCGAAATTTTGTAAAGGATGGTTTAATCAGCTTGGTAAAAGAGTATTTTTCTACAACAGAATGTATTGCAGGCGTTGCGACTGCCGGCATTCCGCATGGTGCTATCCTTGCAGATGCATTAGGTCTGCCATTTGTGTATGTTCGTTCCAAGCCAAAAGAACATGGCCTGACAAACACTATTGAAGGTGATTTAAGGCATGGACAACGTGTATTAGTTGTTGAAGATACCATCTCTACAGGTGGAAGTTCATTAAAAGCTGTTGAGGATTTACGCGCTGCCGGTGCCGAAGTGATTGGTATGGTTGCTATATACAAATATGGTTTTGAAAGTGCAAAACAAAAATTTGACAATGCCGGAGTTACCTTAAAAACATTGACAAATTATGACTTTTTAATTCGCGCTGCTATTCAAAGCGGTTATGTTTCAAAAGATGAATTAGAAACCTTAAATTTATGGCGCACCAATCCGAGTGACTGGTTGTCGACGGTTAATAGTTAATCGTCATACACAAAATTCTTTATATGCTTTTATCGATTGATTTATTGAGTTGGCATTTCTGGCATGTTCCTTTTGTTAGTGCACTTATTGGTTGGGTAACCACGTGGCTGGCTGTTAAGATGCTGTTTTATCCGCGCAGACCATTTGATCTGGGATTTTATGTTGTGCAAGGAATCTTTCCAAAAAACAAAGGAAAAATAGCACAAAAATTAGGGGCTGTCGTACAAAAAGATTTAATCAATTTTGGTGATATAAAAAGTAAGCTTCAGGATCCTGAAGTATTGAATAATTTTAAAGAGGAAATTGCTACACGTGTTGATGATGCGTTGCGAGACAGAATTGAAAAAAGCACACTGGCAAGTATTTTAGTGCCGGAAGCCCTGATTCAAAGTACTCACAAAACAATTGTGGAAGAGATTGAAAAAAACTTACCAAAAGTTATAGAAACTTCTATCGATAAGATTGAACAAAAACTGGATATTGAAAAGATTGTAATAGAAAAAGTCCAGAATTTTTCTGATCAGAAATTAGAAGATTTATTATTAGCCGTAACTGCAAAAGAATTTACATTTATAGAAATTGTTGGCGGTGTCTTTGGTTTCTTAATCGGAATCATACAGGCTGTCATCAGCGGCTTATAATAAAAAAGAGACTGAATCTACAATCTCATTTTTATCAGGTAATTCTTTTATCTCATAACAGTGACAGTGCCTTTCTTAGATAAATTTGCTCCGTTGTAACATTTGAAACTTATCAGGTAAACGTATGAATCTGATTGTGCATCCGCACCTTTGTAGGTGCCGTCCCAGCAAGTTTTCTCATCCGTCGTTTCAAATACTTTCTCTCCCCATCTGTCAAAAATCACCATCTTATAATTCGTTAAATTTGGTGGTGACATTATTACAAAACAATCATTGATGCCATCTCTGTTTGGTGAGAATGCTGTCGGTACATAGATAAAATCACTCTTGCACTGGTCTATCAATTCTACAAAAACACTATCTGTATTTCTGCAGTTACGATTGTCTTTTACATTCACCGTAAATACTGTCGATGCTGTAATTATTGCTGTTGGATTTCTTATAGAATCCGAATTCAGTACACTTGCAGGTGTCCAGTTATAAGTCAGCATCGTTGCATTCGTTGTCACTCCTAAATGTACTTCCTCTTCATATTTAGCTTGTGCTATATCTGTCGTAGCATTTATATTTGGTAAAGGATCTACTATGACAGGCAATACATCATTGACCTTACAATTATTACCGAATGTGATTTCAAACGGAATATTTGTATTGCCGGTATTCGTTACTGTATAAAATGATGTAGTATCTGTGCTAACATTACTTCCATTCAACCATTTTACAGAATAAGAACTTGCAGGTATTGTTATAATTCCTAAATTAACTGTTTGTGAATCCAGTTTGCAATATTCTACCGGTGGTTTCGTATACGTTACTTTATTCACCAATACATTAATGGTATTACTTGTTGCTGTTGTCGGATTTGCACACGATGCTGTTGTCGTAATAATTACTTTTACTGCATCTCCGTTTGCTAAGGCAGACGAATTGTATTGTGCAGTGTTTGTTCCTACATTCACGTCGTTTAACTGCCATTGATAAGATGGTGTAACTCCGGTGTTTGTTGCTGTTGCAGTAAAAACCACTGCATCATTCAGACAAATATTATTCTTGTCTGATATAATCGAAACTGCAGGCACTAATGTCGGACTTACCGTTAAATCTAAATTTACCGTGCTGTCACATCCTTTGGATGTTTGCAATACTACCGTATAATTTCCTGTCGCACTGAATGTCTGTGCGCCAACAGATACATTTTGTCCCTGACATACTGTTCTGCTCATGTTTGTTGTTTTTGTCGGATTAACCGTTACAGTTGATACTGCTGTTCCTGTACAAGTATTCGTAGTTCCTGTTACAGTATAAGTTGTTGTTGTTGTTAATACTGGTGTTGTTGGATTGGATACTGATGCTAATCCTCCTGTCCAGATATAACTTGCTGCACCACTTGCCGTTGGCTGAGCAGTTTGACCGCTGCAAATAATCGGGCTCGTTACAACCATAGTTGGATTTGGTGTTACAGTTACTGTTGATACTGCTGTACCTGTACAACCGTTTGTTGTTCCTGTTACTGTATATGTTGTTGTTGTTGTCAATGCAGGTGTGGTGGGATTGGATACTGCCGTTAAACCTCCTGTCCATGTATAAGTTGTAGCTCCGCTTGCAACCGGCTGTGCTGTTCGTCCACCGCAAATTGCCGGACTTGTTACTGTCACATTTGGATTTGGTTTTACTGTAACTGTTGACGTTGCGGTACCTGTACAGCCATTAGTGGTTCCTGTAACTGTATATATCGTAGTGGTTGTTAATGCTGCTGTAGTAGGATTTGATATTGCCGCCAAACCTCCTGTCCACGTATAGCTTGTCGCGCCACTCGCTATCGGCTGTGCTGTTTGCCCGTTGCAAATGATTGGACCTGTTACGCTGACATTTGGATTTGGTTTTACAGTAACTGTAGATACTGCTGTACCTGTACAACCATTATTAGTTCCCGTTACTGTATATGTCGTTGTAGTAGTCAATACAGGTGTAGTCGGATTTGACACTGCTGCCAAACCTCCTGTCCATGTATAACCTGCCGCACCGCTTGCCACAGGTTGAGCAGTTTGTCCGCTGCAGACGGATGCTGAGGTAACATTTACAGCCGGTATTGCATTTACTGTTACCGTTGCTACTGCTGTACCGGTACAGCCGCTTGTATTACCTGTTACGGTATATGTTGTTGTGGTTGTTAATACAGGTGTAGTCGGATTTGATGTTGCTGCCAGGCCACCTGTCCATGTATAATTTGCTGCTCCGTTTGCTGCAAGTGCTGCTGTCTGTCCGCTGCAGATACTTGGGCTATTTACATTAATAATTAAGTTTGGATTGATGGATACAATTGCAACTGCTGTGCCTGTACAGCCATTTGTCGTACCCGTCACTGTATAAGTTGTTGTTGTTGTTAATGCAGGTGTAGTAGGATTTGATACTGCGGTTAAACCACCTGTCCATGTATAAGTTGTTGCGCCGCTTGCTGATAAAGCCGCAGTCTGGTTTGGACAAATATTCGGATTATTTACATTGACTACCGGATTTGGTTTAACAGTTACTGAAGAGACTGCAGTAGCCGTACAACCATTTGTATTTCCTGTTACCGTATAAGTTATTGTAGTAGTTAATGCAGGCGTAGTTGGATTTGATATTGCTGCCAGACCTCCTGTCCAGGTATAAGTTGTTGCTCCGCTTGCTATTGGCTGGGCAGTTTGTCCGCTGCATATACTTGGTGAAGTGACATTCACATTTGGGTTTGGCTTAACAGTGACCGTAGATACTGCCGTTCCTGTGCAACCATTTGTTGTTCCGGTAACGGTATATGTTGTTGTTGTCGTTAATATAAGTGTATTTGGATTTGATACTGCTGCCAAACCTCCGCTCCAGGTATAACCTGTTGCACCACTCGCTATTGGCTGGGCAGTTTGTCCGCTGCAGATGATAGGTGAAGTAACATTCACGGTTGGGGTTGACTTAACAGTAACCGTTGATACTGCTGTTTTACTGCAAGTTCCTGTAGTTCCTGTTACTGTATACGTTGTTGTCGTTGTCAGAATAGGTGTTGTCGGATTTGATACTGCTGCTAATCCTCCTGTCCATGTATAAGACGTAGCACCGCTGGCTATTGGTTGCGCAGTCTGTCCGCTGCATATAATCGGAGAAGTAACAATCACGGTTGGATTTGCATTTACAGTCACTGTTGCAACCGCTGTTCCCGTACAACTCCCCGTTGTTCCTGTTACTGTATACGTTGTTGTGGTTGTAAGAATGGGTGTTGTTGGGTTAGACACTGCTGACAGTCCACCTGTCCATGTATAACTTGTTGCACCACTTGCTATCGGTTGTGCTGTTTGTCCGCTGCATATACTTGGTGAAGTGACATTCACAGTAGGATTCGCATTTACAGTAACTGTTGAAACTGCCGTACCTGTACAACTTCCTGTTGTGCCTGTAACTGTATAAGTTGTTGTTGTCGTTAATACCGGTGTTGTTGGGTTAGATACTGCTGCAAGACCGCCTGTCCATGTATAAGATGTTGCTCCACTTGCCACAGGTTGTGCTGTTTTACCGCTGCAGATGGTTGGGCTTGTTACATTCACCGTTGGATTTGCATTTACTGTGATAGTACTTACAGCTGTTTTACTGCAGGTACCTGTTGTTCCGGTAACTGTATAAGTTGTCGTCGTCGTTAATACCGGTGTTGTTGGGTTCGAAACTGCTGACAGTCCACCTGTCCATGTATAACTTGTTGCGCCGCTTGCTACAGGTTGTGCGGTTTGACCGCTGCAGATTATTGGTGAAGTTACATTTACAGTTGGATTTGCATTCACTGTAACCGTTGCTACAGCTGTGCCTGTACAGCCACTTGTTGTTCCTGTTACTGTATAGGTGGTGGTGGTTGTTAATGCCGGTGTTGTTGGATTTGATATTGCTGTTAGACCCCCGGTCCATGTATAAGTTGTCGCGCCATTTGCTACAGGTTGTGCTGTTAGTCCACTGCAAATAACAGGACTTGTTACATTCACATTTAAACTTCCTGCAACTGTAACCGTAGAAACGGCTGTTGCAGTACAACCATTGGTCGTACCTGTTACGGTATATGTTGTTGTTGTTGTTAATATTGGTGTCGTTGGATTTGACACAGCTGCTAATCCTCCGGTCCATGTATATGTTGTTGCGCCGCTTGCTATTGGTTGTGCTGTTTGTCCGTTGCAAATATTGGGTGAAGTTACATTCACTACCGGAGTCGCTTTCACTGTAATTGTTGATACTGCAGTACCTGTACAACCTGATGTAGTTCCTGTTACTGTATACGTTGTAGTAGTAGTCAATACAGGCGTTGTCGGATTTGACACTGCTGCTAATCCACCTGTCCATGTATAAGTTGTTGCCCCGCTTGCGACAGGTTGTGCCGTCTGATTGCTGCAGATACTTGGTGATGTGACATTTACTGTCGGAGCAGCATTTACAGTCATCGTAATTATATTACTTGTAGCCTGAACACCTATATTACAGGCTGAAGTACTCGTCACGGTAACTTTTATTTTATCACCGTTAACTAAAGCTGTATTAGAATAAGTAGCAGTATTACCGCCAACAGGATTTCCATTTAAATACCATTGATAAGTAGGTGGAGAACCTGCACTTGAAGGTGTTGCCGTAAAAGTAACATTTGTTCCCGCACAGATTGGATTCTGAGAGGCACCTATACTTACTGTTGGAGCAACGTTTGTAACTGTTATCGTTTTAGTAGAAGTTACAAAACAGCCTTTATCACTTTTTACCGTTAAAGAAATGGTCTTTACTCCATTAGAAGAATAGGTAACAGATGGTGGATTCTGGCCGCTAAAAGTAGCAGGCGTAGCACCAACACCAAAATTCCATGTCCATGTAACTAAAGTTCCCGAAGGTGGCGGTGTGGAAGCATCTGTGTAAGTGATTGCTTCTCCGGGACAAATCTGGTCATCCGGATCTGAATCATTAATAATTGCTGTTGGTCCTTGAAATTGTGCTGTGCCGCCAAAAGAAATATTAAAACCATTTCCTGTTGATGAAAAGTTATTGATTGCTATTGCATAGGTTTCACCTGCAGCTACTGTTAGCTGTGAGGCAAACTGACTTTGACACCTTCCTATACCGCAAAACAGATAAGATATATCAGCATTACAACCCGAATATTCATCAGCATATTGGCCTGTTGGTCCACCGATTCCTGTTGTAGTACTGTTAGCACTCGGACAAGGTGCAGAAGCCATACATCTTACCACTTGTTTACCTGCACAATTACCTATACCATTGGGTAATTTATATACTGCAAAATCTATATCATCTATTGGGTTTGAAGGTACAATCGTAAATGTAAATGTTCCGGCAGTAGCAAATTTAAATGCATACCATGTAGAGTTACTTTCAATAGTTCCGCCGCCAAAACAAGCTGCATCATTCATTTCTGTATTATTTAAACCGGGACCTATAACAATTGGAACTGTAAAAGAATTTTTATCGCACAAAACAACTGCAGTCGGACAATCTCCATTGGGTGATGGAACAGGGTTATAGTTATCAATACAATATTGAAAAGTACCTTTGTTTGCATTGGCTGCATCCACTCTTATAAGATATGTATCTCCTATTGTTAAACCGCCTCTGTATATCTGGATGATATTCTGTCCGGCAGGTGCAGAACCACAGGCTAATTCGTTTATTGTTCCTGCACATGTTCCTGAATAAAGAGCTACCTGCGGTCTGGAAATTGTGCCCCCCACTGGTGATCCCTGATTTCCGTTAATTGTAATGGAAACATCAGTTGCCGTTGCAACAAACTTGTACCAGACATCATTGACCGTTCCACCCCAGCAAGTCGCTGCAGTAAAACCTCCTGTTGTTGCTACATCGTCAGTTGCAGTTGCCGTAGAGCCCGCGCCGTTTGTGGAACAAAAATTATTGACGTTTGAAATTAATATTGCATTCGGACATGCGTCATTTGCCGGTTGTGCAAATGAAAATAAAAAGCTTATTGTTAGTAACAATAAAAGTGTAAAATTTCTCATAATTATAGCTGCATACTAAATTAGCAAAAATTAAATGAATGTTAAAGATTGTGAATTAATAATATTGAATAATAAAGAAATGTGAGCAAGAATCAGAATATTTCATCCAAAATGCACCAGTTAGAAGGATCGAATGCTGTTTTAACGCCTTTTATTGAAAATTCATGCAATTTTTTAGTCGTTGTTTCTCCAATAGAGATGACCTGTTGTTTATCATGAACTGGAAATTTTGAGAAGTATGCTTCTGCACTCATCGGACTTGTGAAGATTAATAACGATTCCTTACGTTCCTCCATATCTTGTTTGGGCTGGTTTTCGTAAACTACTAACGTTTCTACACGCATGTTTTTTACCAAATTTTTCTGAATGCTTTGCATAGATTTTTTAGCCTGTGGAAAGACAATTTTCCCGGATGCTATAGCATCAAAATCTGAAGCTATTTTTTGTAAATCACTGCCCTGACCGCTAAAGTCTACTTGTAAACCTAATTCATAAATTGCTTGTGCAGTTCCTTGATTGATAGCCGCAATTTTAAACTTTGAATTTTGCTTTTTTTGCACTGAATTAAAAAAGTATTTTACTCCATTTTTACTGCTGAAAAACAACCAGTCTGCATCTTCCGGATATTCAAAACCCAATGGATTAAAATCAATAAATGATTCATAATTCACAGAATAATTATGTGCTTTTAAAACGCGCATTAAATAATCATTCTCTAGCAAATCTGATGAAATGAAAACAGTATCTGATTTCGGATTTTTCAATTGATGAACAACGTTTTCAGATAAATTAGAAATAATATTTTCATTTGAAAAATCAGTTTCATATGGAATTGCAACATGTGTTCTTTTAGGAATAGTATCCCATGCTGTTGCCTGTGAAATCCAGACATCTATTTCATCTTCATTTCTTTGTGCATACACCCCCAACGGAATCTGGCAACCGCCTTCAAAATCATGTAAAATCTTGCGTTCTATTTTTGTAATCTGTGAACTGTCATCATCATTCAGCAGTTGACAAATCTTTTTTAATTCTGTATCATTTTCTCTGACCTGAAATGCCAGCACGCCCTGAGCCGGTGCAGGTATAAACATAGGTGCTTTTAATTCCACTTTTTCAAATTCATTTAAATCAATATTCAATCTTTCCAGGCCGGCTGAAGCCAGCACGATTGCATCGTAATTTTCTTCTGATAATTTTTTTACTCTTGTCGGAACATTACCGCGTAAATCCTGTAAATTAAAATCAGGCCTGAACGCCAGTAATTGTGCTTTTCTTCGTGCAGATGAAGTTCCGACAATAGCATTCTCTTTGAGCTTCAGAATTTTTGTTTCGTCTACACTTTCTTTTTTTATCAATAAAATATCAAACGGATTGGCGCGTTTTGAGTATGCTGCAATAGTTAATCCTTCCGGAAATTCAGTTGGTAAATCTTTACAGGAATGTACAGCTAAATCTATTTCATCAGCCAGCAATGCATCTTCCAGTTCTTTTGTAAAAAACCCTTTTCCTTCTATCTTATCAAAACTTAAATTCCATTGCTGAGTGGCATCACCTTTTGTTTTGATGATTTTTAATTCTGCAGAAATACCATTATTTTCTAAAACAGATTTGGTAAAATGAGCCTGCCATAATGCCAGTTCGCTTCCTCGTGTACCAATAATTACAGGTGAAGATTTTCCTTTCATTTCAGTTTACAGTTTGCAAGATGCAGTTTACAAATTATTGTTTTATAAAATGAACTGTCATATAAATAAATTTTTGAGTTTGGTATTTTTTTGTAAACTAAACAATTGCCAACTGTCAACTTTAAATTATGGCCGGAATTTTTTATTCAGCAAAGATTTTTTAGATGCTTTAAACGGAAGTGCGATGTATTTTTCTTCCATGTATTTCATTACCTTTTCCAGTACTTCTTTTGAATTTGCATCTAATGTATCTATGTCTTTTTTGAACGCATTATTCAATGCTCTTTCTTTGATATTTTTTACTTCATTCGGAATATCTGATAACGCTAATTCCAATCTTCTTTCTTTATACAAATCATTAAACGTAATCAGAAATTCTTCCAGTAATGCTTCTGCTTTATACAACTCTCCTCTTCTGAACTGCATGTTTTCCTGCGCCTTCTTTTCTAAGGAAGCTACGTCTATATAATCTACATTTTTTAATTGTATGATTTCATCTTCAACATCCTGCGGTACTGCTAAATCAACAATAGTAACCTTTCTGTTTTCAGGCACCAGTTTATCAAAAATGTCTTTTGTCAGAACCGCATAATTTGCACCGGTACAAGTCAGTATCACATCCACAGTTTCTTTGTGATGGATCAATTTTTCTAAAGGAAATGCTTTACCATTATTAAACCTTACTGCGAGCTCTTCCGCTTTACTCAATGTTCTGTTATAAACAACAACATTTTGTGCTCCATTTTTTGTCAAAAGATTTGCCATCAAATGATTGGTTTGTCCGGCACCAATTATGAGCATGTTCGCATACTTGAAAAAATTTCTTTCCATCAGTGTGCGAAATGCTAATGACACTACAGAAATAGGTTTTTCTCCTATGCGTGTATCGCAATGAATCTTTTTTGCAAAAACAATAGATTGCTGATATGCAAGACGGATATCATCACCGCATAAATCATGTTTTTTAGAATTGTTATATGCCGCTTTTATCTGACCTAAAATTTCACGCTCACCAATCACCAGTGAATCTAAAGATGCTGCAACACCCATAAAATGTTTCACCGCATCCTCACCTTCAAAAACCAATGCTTTGGTTATATGAACGTTGATTAATTCTTTGTTGAAATGTGGATTGATAAACATAAACAAGTCTTTGAGAAACTTATTATCAATCTTTTTATCATTCGTAAAAAAGAAAGTAACCCGGTTACAGGTATTGAGATAAAG
>JAYVPA010000133.1:0-19554 GCA_043757615.1 Sphingobacteriales bacterium
AACGTCACATCTATCTACGGACAAGCATCTGCATTATTGCAATACGCAGAAAAATCATACGAAGAGTTAGAACAGTTTTTACATTTCCAGATTGAAGGACTGAAACTGGCAAATGCATTTTTTAAAGTGAATTAACCGCAAAGGGCAAGGATTTTCGTAAAATATGCAAAAAGCAAAAACTTAGAAAACTTTGCTTAGCTCATGAACTTTGCAGGTTAAAATAAAATAAAACAGATGAAAACTATACAAGGTTATTCTAAACTTTCCAAACAACAAAAAATAGACTGGGTTGTCGCAAATTATTTAAATAATGATGAAGAGGCGAAACAGGAATTACTTTCATACTGGCACAAAAATTTAGACACACAAAAAACACTGGACGAGTTTTCAGAAAATACAATCACCAATTATTTTTTTCCATATTCTGTTGCACCAAATTTTTTAATCAATGATGAATGGTATTGTTTACCAATGGCAATCGAAGAAAGTTCTGTAGTGGCAGCAATGTCGAACGCAGGAAAATACTGGAGTGAGCGTGGTGGTTTTCACGCAGAAGTAATCAGTACAACAAAAATCGGACAGGTACATTTTTTATATAAGGGTGATAAAGACAAATTTAAAAATTATTTTCCTGCACTTAGAAGTACCTTATTCGAAGGAGCAAAATACCTGAGTGTAAACATGGATGCACGAGGCGGCGGCGTTACAGATATTGAGTTGATAGATATGACGCAGCATGAAAAAAATTATTATCAGTTAAAAGTTTCTTTCGAAACCTGTGATTCCATGGGTGCGAATTTTATCAATACCATATTAGAAGAATACGCAGCGCAGTTAAAAGAAATTATTGGAAAGGACGCACAGTTTGATAGTGAACCCCAAATTATCATGTCTATCGTTTCCAACTATACACCGGATTGTCTGGTACGTGCGTGGGTGGAATGTAAGATAGAAGATCTGGGAATGGTTGGCGGCGTTCCGGCACATGAGTTTGCAGAAAAGATACGTATGGCTGTGAAGATTGCAGAAGTGGATCCGCATCGTGCAACAACACACAACAAAGGAATTTATAATGGCGTAGATGCAGTTATTATTGCTACAGGAAATGATTTCCGTGCAGTGGAAGCATGCGGCCACACCTACGCTGCACGCAACGGACAATATGCGAGTTTAACACATTGTTCTATAGAGAACGATACATTTAAATTATGGATTGATTTGCCGTTGGCAGTTGGAACAATTGGCGGCTTGACGCAATTGCACCCATTAGTAAAACGCAGTTTACAAATCTTAGGAGATCCGAATGCAAAACAACTGATGCAGTTTTGTGCAGTGGCAGGATTAGCACAAAATTTCGCGGCTTTAAAAGCATTAACTACAGTTGGTATACAACAAGGACACATGAAAATGCATTTGCTGAATATCTTAAACTATCTTCAAGCCACCGAAGAAGAAAAAGTATATGCATTGGAATATTTTAAAGACAAAATAGTTTCGTTTACTACAACACGTGTTATGCTGGAACAATACAGAAGTGCTAAGAATGCAGTAAAATAATTTTGATGAATGATGCAGAAATTTCACGCCAATGGCAAACTTTTAATTACCGGTGAATACTTCATCCTAGATGGTGCTGTTGGATTGGCGCTGCCTACAAAATTTGGTCAAACTTTAAACGTAGAACCATCTGAAGAAAATGGCATTTTCTGGAAAAGCTTAGACAATGAAAACAAAATTTGGTTTGAAGCAAGTTTTAATGAGCAATTAGAAATTATTAAAACCACAGATAAAGAAATTGCTAAAACATTACAAAACATTTTATCACACTGCAATCTCAAAACTCAAAATTCACAACTCACAACTAAATTAGATTTTCCAAATAATTGGGGCTTGGGTTCCTCTTCCACTTTAATCAGTTTAATAGCACAATGGGCAAATGTAAACCCTTACGAATTATTAGAAAATACATTTGGCGGCAGCGGTTATGATATCGCTTGTGCAACAGCAAAAAGTGCTATTACGTATCAACTTGACCGCCGACCGCCGACCGCCGACCGCCGACCATTACAAGAAATAAAATTTCATCCATCTTTTCAAAACAACCTTTACTTCGTTCATCTTGGTAAAAAACAAAACTCACGCGAAGGAATCACACATTATAAAAATCTCGACATAGATAAAAAAGATTATATAGAAGAAATCACTAATCTCACACAAAAAATTATTCAGACAAACGAACTGGATGAGTTTTGTTATTACTTAGAAGTGCACGAAAACATTATATCCAATGTGTTGAATCTTCGAAATGTAAAAGAAATCTATTTTTCAGATTTTCCCGGCACCATAAAATCACTCGGAGCTTGGGGTGGCGATTTTGTTTTAGCTGCAACCGACGAATCACCTGAAATGGTTAGAAAATATTTTCAGTCAAAAGGATTTCCTACAATTATTTCCTACAACGACATGATTTCATAACACTTCTTCTTTTTTAAATGTATTAAAATTTGTATATTGCGCAGTTCGCTTTTTTTCGGCAAGACCAAAATTATTTTACGTTATAATTTTTATGTATGTCAATCAGGATTTATCGAAAAACGGTACACATATTGCACTAGAACTACTATTAGAATAGATGAAAATAACAGGCATTAAAGACCGCGCAGAAACTGCAAAACGACTATATCCATATCAGGAAGAATACATTAACCGTATTTTTCAGCATTTGGAAGAAAATGAGAAACGTGAAAATATTGTTTTTCAGTTGCCTACTGGCGGCGGGAAGACTGTCATTTTCTCCGAAATTTCCAGAAAATATATTGAAGAACATCAAAAGAAAATTCTCATTCTTACACACAGAATTGAGTTGTTAAAACAAACAGCCAATGCGTTGGAAGAAGCAGGGATTCATTGTAAATTAATTACAAGTGAAGTAGAAGAAATTGTAGATCAACAAGAATATTTATGTTTTCTAGCAATGGTGGAAACCTTGAATAATCGTTTGAAAGACGATGAAGAATATTTGCAGGATATTGATTTAGTGATTGTCGATGAAGCGCATTATAATTCGTTCAGAAAAATATTTCATTATTTCCGAAATGCAATAATTCTTGGTGTAACAGCTACGCCCTTAAGTTCTAATCAGAATTTACCCTTACAGCAAAATTATAAGAAATTGATTATCGGTGATTCTATTAAAGAGTTGGTTTCTAAAGGGTATCTGAGTGACGCAACAACATATACGTATGATGTACATTTAGGCGGATTGAAAGTTGGTATTGATGGTGATTATACAGTAAGTTCCCTGGATAGAATTTATATGCATTTTGATATGCATGAAAAATTATTGCGTGCGTATAAAGAAAAAGCACTGGGGAAAAAAACACTGATTTTTAATTCATCTGTAGCCACTTCAAAATCGGTTGAGAAATTTTTAAGCGACCAGGGTGTTCCCATTCGTCACTTAGACAGTACGAGCAATAAGCAAGACAGAAAAGAAGTATTACAATGGCTGAAAGATACGCCGGATTCAATTGTAACTTCAGTTGGTATTTTAACTACTGGTTTTGATGAGCCGACTGTTGAGTGTATTATTTTAAATCGTGCAACGCGCTCGTTGACATTATATCACCAGATGATTGGACGAGGCAGCAGAAGACTTCCGACTAAAGATCATTTTACAGTAATTGATTTAGGAAACAATGCAAGACGTTTAGGCTTATGGCAGGATTATATCGACTGGCGTGATGTGTTTATCAATCCTGAAAAATTCTTGGAACATTTGTATGAACGTGAAATGCAGATGGAAAAAGGCTTGATATACGATTTGCCGGATACAGTCAAAGAACATTTCCCGAACACTACAGATTTTAATTTTGATATGGAGAAAGTCTATTATTCTCTATATAACAAGGGTAAGAAGACACTGGAGTCATTGGATATTTCTATCGAAAATCATTTTGAAAGAGTAAAAGAAAATTCGACAAATTATTTGGATGCAGTGCCGTTAATAAATGTTTTACAGGACGAGATTCAATATCGTCTGAATGTTTATATTTCCTGTTTGAGTAAAGCAACAAGAAATTACTTCAACTATTTATTAGAAAATTATAATGAAAAATTACACGCAAAATTAAAAGGCGTATTGCCGTTTAGCGAAGAATAAGATATCAAATATAAAAGGTCGTCTGTAAAAATAAGACGACCTTTTTTATTTACAGAAGTAAGCAGATTATTTTGGATTATTAATCCTGCTGTGTTTAATACTATATCCAAAATAGATAATAAGGCCTAGTACCAACCATCCGCCAAGACGTGCCCAGTTTTCCCAGCCTAAACCAAAGATCATAAATCCACAAACCACAATACCTAATATTGGAATCAACGGAACCAAAGGTGTTTTAAATGGCCTTGGTGCATCCGGATTTGACTTACGCATCATAATGACACCAATCGATACCAATATGAATGCAAATAAGGTTCCGATACTTGTCATATCACCAACAATATCTCCTGGAACAAATGCCGCGAAAATACCAACCAGGAAAAATAACCATGCATTTGCTTTTGCCGGTGTTCTGAATTTCGGATGAACTTCAGAAAAAACCTTAGGCAGTAAGCCATCTTTGGACATAGAGAAAAACACACGTGATTGTCCTAATAGCATCACTAATATTACAGATGAAAATCCTGCTAAAATAGCAATGGTAATTAATCCTGCAAACCATTCATACCCAGGCATGTAATGAGTAATAGCATATGCCACCGCTGCTTCGTGTCCCGGACCCGTCACGCTAAAATCTTTGTAATTTGCAACACCTGTTAATACATAAGAGAATAGAATATACAGTACGGTACAAAAAGCTAAAGAACCTAAAATACCAATCGGCATTCCCTTTTGCGGATTTTTTGCCTCTTGTGCAGCGGTGGAAACAGCATCAAAACCAACATAAGCAAAAAACACAATTCCCGCACCCTGCAATACGCCGCTCCAGCCATATACACCATTCCAGTGCCATCCCAGAAACCCAACAGGACCTGTGTTTGCAGGAACGATTTGAGCATGATTTACGGGATTAATAAACTGCCAACCGATAGCAATAAAAATAATTACGATAACGACTTTTACCACCACTATTACGGAATTAAAATTAGCAGATTCTTGTGTTCCTCTGATTAATATTAATGTTAGAATGCCTAAGATAAATAAAGCAGGAATATTGATAATACCATGCACGCCTGTTGTAGCGCCGTTAATGATTTCTGCCTGAAAGGGAGAATGGCAGAATGCATATGGTATGGAAAAGCCGAGATAATGTTCACAAAATTTATTTAAATATTCTGACCAAGCAATGGCAACGCACGCTGCTCCTAATGCATATTCCAGAATTAAATCCCATCCGATTATCCATGCAATCAATTCACCCATTGTCGCATACGAATACGTATAAGCACTTCCAGCAATCGGAATCATAGAAGCGAATTCTACATAACATAAACCTGCAAACGCACAACCAACACCTGCAATTATATATGACCACATAACACCTGGTCCTGCATGGTTTCCGGCAGCAGCAGCAGTACGCACAAAAATACCTGCACCAATAATGGCACCAATTCCCAATGCCAGTAAAGCACCTGAGCCTAATGTTCTTTTTAAGGAATGTTCGCCTGTTTCCTCGCTTTCTTTGAAAATAACATCTAATGATTTCTTTGCGAATAAATTTGCCATAGTTCTTAATTATGTATTAGAGAATTGTAGTATTAAAAAATTTAAAATGAAGATATGAATTTTTGCTTATAACTTGGTATTTGTCACTCATTACTACAAATACTTGTCGCCTTTTTTCATTTTTATATCGTGTGTAAATTCTTTGATGCGTTGCTCTTCATCTTTACTGCAAATCAATAATACATCATTGGTATCAACCACAATAAAATTTTCAAGACCTTGAATTACAACTAATTTTTTGTCAGGCACGTTAATGATGTTGTTATTGGAATCATAAACAACTACATTTTTTCCGTTCACCGCATTATTGAAATAATCTTTTTCTTTTTCAGAATACAGAGAAGCCCAGGTTCCCAAATCACTCCAGCCAAAACTTGAAGGCAATGTATAAACATTGGACGCTTTTTCCATAATTCCGTAATCTATCGAAATGCTCGGACACGTTATAAATGCCTTTTCAACTGCATCTTTTTCATTTGGTGTTAAGATATCAGGTTCGGCTTCCACAAAGGCATCATAGACCTGCACCAGGTTCTTTTCTAAAGAACTTAGTATACTTTTAACATTCCAGATAAAAATGCCGCCATTCCAAAGAAAATCACCGCTTTTTATAAATTGTTTGGCAACTTCTTTTTCGGGCTTTTCGGTAAATGTTTTTACTTTATGAATTCCTTCATTTATTTCTTCTTCAAAATATTGAATATAACCATAACCGGTATCAGGTCTGGTAGGGCGAATTCCAAGCGTCGCTAAAGCATTATTTTTTGATACAAAGTCGATAGCCAGGTCTGTAATGCGTACAAATTCCTCTTCATTCAGAATAATATGATCAGAAGGAGCGACAATGATATTAGCATCAGGATTTAACTTATTGATTTTGAACGCACTATATGCAATGCAAGGCGCTGTATTCTTTCTTGCAGGTTCTGATAAAACCTGGGCATCCGTAATATCCGGTAATTGTGCCTTTACTAAATCTATATAATCTGTATGGGTAAGGATAAAAATGTTCTCTTTCGGGCAGATTTTTAAGAATCTGTCATAGGTGGATTGTATCAATGTTCTGCCGATACCCAGGATATCTAAAAACTGTTTTGGGACAGCCGTTCTGCTGGCTGGCCAAAAACGACTTCCAATGCCTCCGGCCATAATTGCGGCATATGTATTTTTATTCATAATCAACGCAAAGATAATCATTTCAAGCTATCAAAAAAAGCAGCCTTCACCGTTATTGGTGAGTATCTAAAGTATACAATTAATTAAAAGTTAGATAAAGAATTTTAACACTCAAAAACGTCCTGTTTTCTGTATTTTTGAGTATATTAAAGTTGTAATTCGTTCTCCTTTTGCGAGAACGTTTTTATTCTAACATTATTTTTATTTATGAGCATACAACCAGTTTCCATTTCAGGTGCGCTAAAAGAGTATTTTGGATTTGAAAAATTTAAAGGCAATCAACAGACTATTATAGAAAACATTCTTGTAAGAAAAGATACATTTGTAATTATGCCGACAGGCGGCGGTAAATCTTTGTGCTACCAACTTCCTGCCATTATCTCGGAAGGAACAGCAATTATTGTTTCCCCTTTAATCGCTTTAATGAAAAACCAGGTAGATTTAATCCGGGGTTACAGCAGTACAGACAATATTGCACATTTCATCAATTCACAAATGAATAAAGCACAGATTGCAGCTGTAAAGAAAGACATTGTTACAGGGAAATGTAAATTATTATACGTGGCACCGGAATCTTTGGTGAAACAGGAAAATATTGATTTTTTAAAAACAATAAAAATATCATTCGTTGCTGTAGATGAAGCACATTGTATTTCTGAATGGGGTCATGATTTCAGACCAGAATACAGAAAGATAAAAGGAATGCTGAATGAGATTGAAGACAATATTCCGATTATTGCATTAACGGCAACAGCTACTCCAAAAGTACAATCTGATATTGTAAAGACATTAGGCATGTCTGCCCCTGAAATTTATATATCTTCTTTCCTGCGCGATAATTTATATTATGAGATTCGTCCGAAGCCGAGCAAACAAGATGCAATAAAAGATATTATCAAGTTTATTAAAAAAGGCGGAAATAAATCAGGTATCATTTATTGCCTGAGCAGAAATTCTACAGAAGAACTGGCGGAAATATTACAGGTAAATGGTATTAACGCTGCGGCTTATCATGCCGGATTGGATCCATCTGTGCGCAGTGAACGCCAGGATCAGTTTTTAATGGAAGACGTGCATGTAATTGTTGCAACAATTGCTTTTGGAATGGGCATTGATAAACCGGATGTTCGTTTTGTGATTCATTTTGATATTCCGAAATCGCTTGAAAATTATTATCAGGAAACAGGGCGTGCGGGACGTGATGGTCTGGAAGGAATTTGCATCGCTTATTTTTCTCCCAAAGAAATCCATAAGTTCGAGAAATTCATTTTATCAAATAAGGAAAAATCTGTTGCGGAAAAAGAAATTGCTGTGATGCAATTAAGCGAAGTGGAGGCATATTCAGAAAGCGGGGAATGCAGAAAAAAATTCGTCTTGCATTATTTTGGTGAAGAAATGAAAGATTGCGGAAAGTGTGATAATTGTCTGCATCCGAAAGAACAACTGGAAGCTAAAGATGAAATAAGATTAGCATTACAAGTGGTGGCTGACACAAACGAACGTGTAAATATTCCAAACGTAATCAATATTCTGACTGGAAGAAAATCAGCAGATATTACCGCAAATAATTTAGATAAAATAAAAATATTCGGTAAGGGAACTGACCACGATATGGTGTTCTGGAATTCTGTAGTGCGCAAAGCGATTTTATTAAACCTGGTAGAAAAAGATATTGAACAATACGGAGTTTTGAAATTGACGGAAGAAGGAAAGAAATTTGTAAAAAAACCGGTGTCTTCAAAAATTGTATTGAATCATAAATTTGAAGATAACGGTGAAGATGATGAGGATACAGTTCAGTTAAATGGAAAGTCAGGCAATGTTTTAGAACCGCAGCTGTTTGAACTATTAAAGAGTTTAAGAAAATCAGAAGGCGCTAGACTAAAGATGTCACCGTACATCTTATTTTCAGAGCCTTCATTAGAAGAAATGGCTACATTTTTTCCTATTACAAAAGAAGAATTATCTAAGATACAAGGTGTAAGTGCCGGGAAGGCAGAGAAATATGGTAAACCATTTTTGACTGCTATCAGCAAATACGTGGAAGAAAATGAAATAGAGCGCAATGCAGATTTCTCCATCATAAAGTCAGCGGATAAAAATTCTAACGTAAAAGTGAATATCATTAAATCCATTGACAAAAAAATGCCGCTTGAACATATTGCAAGTTCATTCAGTTTGCAGATGGATGATTTGATTACGGAGTTAGATTCTATTGTCAATTCAGGAACAAAAGTAAATATCAATTACTATTTAGAAGATGCCGTGGATGAAGATATTCAGGAAGAAATTTACGATTACTTTATGCAGGCAGAAAGTGATGATGTGGATGTTGCATTCAAAAAACTAAAAGCAGAAGATATCGAATTGCGCGAAATCCAATTAGTGCGGTTGAAATTTTTGAGTGAAGTGGCGAATTAGAATCGCTGATTAAACTGATTAAAAGATTACACAGAAAATAAAGTGAAAGCCGAACAATTTTTTTCGGCATTTTTCTTTGTAAAAAAATTAATAATTAAATTCTACAAGTCTTTCTTTGAGAGTGTTGTAAAGATAATTATAAGCGATTTTTGCGGTTTTAATCCTCCCTTCACTATCAAATGTATATGAGTTGGTATAACTCAGGTTCAAGTTCGAATAATAAATCTTATCTACCAGTTTTCCGTTTAGTTTTGGAAAAGGAAGAAATTGCATCAGTTGCATATAATCATTGGAAGAAGGATAACCTGCAGCGGGTATTGACGGAAACGAAAGTATTGCGAGATTTGTATTATTTACAGTATTAAGGAACGTAACAATAACTGTATCCACGCAGTAATAACAATAACCGCAAGAAGGACCTACATACATAAGCACTAAACTGTCGTTTCCTGTAGCCGAAGTGTAATAGTTCCCAGTAGATTCAAGTAAATTTACATTACAACCTCCGCCATTATCTCTTGAACCGTACGATGGAAGTGATTTTAATCTATTGGTAATGTCATAGTTGAAATTAATCTCTAATGAAACTTGGAAAGGAGAATTATAGTTGACAACATATTTGTCGTAAACCCAGCTTACCCGGTTATCGTCATCAAACAGAACAGCCATGGCAACAGAATCACCATCTAAGTCTCTCAAATCATTGTCTTTGCTAAAATAAATAAACTTGTGTTGTGAGAAACGCGATTGGTTAATAAAAATATCAGTATCACCTATATTATCATGTATACCATATGCAAATGCGGAATCTGAATGAAAGTTTAAAGTCAGATTAGTTATAATAGAATCAAAATTTCCGCTTATGCTTTTTTCTTTTACAATAATATTTTTGGGAATATTATTGATTATTGTTGGATCTAATCTGTTCGGTTGGCAAGAAAGAATTAAAGTACCGAGAACTATAAAGAATAAAATAACTTGATTTGCTTTTTTCATATAATTTATTTACCATGTAATTTAAATAATAAAAAATCTAAAAACAAAAAACGACCGAGGTTTTTTAAACCTCGGTCGTTTTATTTTCATGGTAAAATCAACTAAATCATTCTAATCAAAAAATCCGCGATTATTATTGTCCTCCATTTCTCCAAGGTTTTCCGCCTTGTCCGTTGCCTTGTTTAGGTCCGCCTTGTTGTGCTTGTTTCATCAGCAGCTTTTTGAAATGATCTTCTGCGGTTACTAATTTGGCTACTTTTACTGCCGGTAAAATTTTTCGGAATTCTGTTACGTACTTCTTAGTAAGATCTAAGTCTTTAGATTTGAATTCGATGTATTTTGCAATGGCTTGTTCGGCTTCGGAATTCGTAAAATCGCCATCTTCTTTTAAATCTTTTATGGTACCAATAGTTGACTGGCGGATTTGTTTTTTCTCTGCTTCATATTGGTTGTAAACAGGCCAGAATTTCTGGGATTCTTCCGGGGTTAACTGCAATCGTTTGGTGATGAAAGCAATTTTCATCGCTTCAATTTTATCATTGCCATCTTGTGCTTTTACCGATAAAATGCTTAAAAATGCAAGCGCAAAAAATGTAAATATTGTTTTCATTGTTTTGTATTTTAAAATTAAAAAATATCAGTTGACGCGTCATCAACATCTAAAATTATTTTGTTTGTTTCAATATATTTTGTCGCTTCTTCTTTTTGTATGTCTATTTTTGTTTCTGTTTTTTCCAAAGCAGGTTTAACGGTTTCCTGAATTTGCTGCATGTCAAATTCATGACTGTTTTCATTCATGTAATTATAAATTTCATCTTGTGTCAGACAAGCAATTCCATCTTCACAATTATTTACAGATAAAACCGGTTGTTGTACTTGTTTCATTAAGAACACGGCACCTACAACAGTTGCAGCAAGGGCAACACGTTTAAACAAATGGAAAATTTTATTTTGTTGTTTTGGTAAAACGATAATTTTCCCCTGCTCAATTTCTTTCGTTTCTGTTTTTATTTTAGAAAGAACATGGTCTCCAAGGGTATCAAAATATCCGGCAGGAGTTTCCGGATTTTCTTTCTTTAAAGACAATAAAATATTTCCTTCAGCATTTATTTCAGTAATAATAGAATTAGCCAAAGCTTCGAAATAATTTGTAGGAACTGACAACCCCTTATCGTTTTCTTTTAAAGAGAAAAGTGCAGGTGAAAGCTCTTTCAATTCATTTAATATGTCAGTTTTGTTGTGCATTTGTTATTTGACTCTATAAAGTTAAAAAGGTTTAATTACGCGGTTAAAAATCCCTCAATTTTTTTTACCGCATGATGATAAGATGCTTTTAGCGCGCCAACTGAAGTCTCTACTATTCCTGAAATCTGTTCATACGGCATTTCATCATAATAACGCATAATAAAGACCTGTTTTTGCTTGTCGGGCAAGGTTGCAATCGCATGCTCCAGCTTTGCAGTCATTTCATCCGCGTCTGTGTTGTCTGTTGCACTACGATATTGTGCGGTGGTCTGTTCAATATCTACCTCATTTCTTTTTTTATTCTTATTGATAAAGGTAATTGCTTCGTTTCCCGCGATTCTGTACAGCCAGGTATATAAGCCCGAGTCACCGCGGAAATTATCAATGGCATTCCAGATTTTGATACAGGTATTTTGTAAAATATCATTTGCATCTTCATGGTTATGTACATAACGGCGAACATGATAATATAAGCGCTCCTGATAATTGCTCAGCAGATTCCGAAACGCTTTTTCTTTTGATTCCGGGTTTCTAAATTGCGCTAAAATTTCCTCGTCAGTAAATTTCATGTGATGCTTAGACTATAAAGATAAAGAAAGGTTTAATCTTATAATTTAAAGAATTATTTTTTAAGTATATTAGATTAATAAACGAAGATGAAATTTTCAAATTCCCACCAACAACTTACTATAGAAGAAATACAAGATTTCGAAAATCAGTTTATGGTAAATCTGCCTGATTCTTACAAAAATATAATTCTTGAGTACAATGGTGGTTATCCGGAGAAAGAATATTTTCAAGGCGGTACTGTTTATTTCACACCAATAAAATATGGGGACTATAAAACCGAAGATTCAATAAAAATACTACATGATATTCTTCCGAAAGGTTTTTTTCCATTTGGAGATTCTAATGGCATAATTATTTGTATTTCTTTAGAAAAAGATGACAATTTTGGAAAGGTATATTACTTTTATGAAGATGGTGAAATTGAGGAAGTTGCCGAATCAATTGATGCGTTTATGGATGAATTATCAGATGATCCTGATTATTAAGTCTATTTAATCCTGCTTACTTCTGATTCTGCTTAATGTTTCTATACTCATTCCTAAATAAGATGCGATTATACCAATTGGAACCCTTTTAACAATTTCAATATCTGAATTGAATAAGTATTCATAACGTTCTGTAGAGTTGCTGAACTTTAAGCGGTAATTTTTCAGAACAAGCGAATTGTAATGATATTCCGCAATCATTCTGCCAATGTGTTCCATTACCGGATATTTTTTATAAAGTTCCTGCAAATCATCATAATGTATAGCATACAAAATGCTGTCTTCTAACAACTCAATAGTTTCTAGTGAAGATTGCCGGGATAAAAAACTCGAAAAAGATACCAGTAACTCACCTTCAATAGTAATGTCATTCGTCATTTCTTTATCATCTTCTTCAAAGAAATTTCTTGCCAATCCTTTTTCTATGAAATATAAATAATTGCAAACCTTCCCCTTTTTCAGTAATATATGTTTTTTTGGAAATTCCATTCTTTGAGAAACAGCGTCAATATCGGTAATTACCTCTTCCGGCAATGTGCCGAATTGCGAAAGGAAGGAGATTAAAGGAGGATGCTTGTCTTTGTTCAATTTTTTATTTGACTATTATCAAAAAATCGGATTCGTTTATAACGCAACTTTGTAAGCAGCACTTTATAAAGATACAAAAAATAAAAAAATGAGCCAATCAGGATTATCCATCAGCGAATACCATGATATAAAACCGATTTATCAGAAATTAGATAAACTGGTTTCACTTCCATTACAGCATATCGACCCAAAAGCAATGGAAAACTATCTTGATTTCTATAAAACAAAATGTACCAAATCAAGAGCCATTTACGAAAATGCACAACAATATATTCCCGGTGGCGTACAACATAATCTGGCATTCAATTATCCGTTCCCGTTAGCATTTACAAAAGCCGAAGGAGCACATTTATATGATGCAGATGGAAATAAATATATTGATTTTTTGCAGGCAGGCGGACCAACGGTATTAGGAAGCAATTATGCATCTGTAAGAGAAAAAGCAATAGAGTTGATTAATGAATGTGGTCCATCTACGGGTTTATTGCATGAATACGAATATAAGTTAGCAGAAATCATATGCAGAAATATTCCTTCAGTAGAACGCTTCAGAATGCTGGGTAGCGGAACTGAAGCGGTAATGGGCGCATTGCGTTTAGCGCGTATCAAAACAGGAAAATCAAAAATTATAAAAATTGGCGGTGCCTATCACGGATGGAGCGACCAGATGGTGTATGATTTGCGTATTCCGGGCACGCGCTTTTTTGATGCAAAAGGAATTCCGTTTATGATGCACTGGCACACACAGGCAGTGCAACCTAATGATATTGATGCCTTGGAAAGTAAATTGAAATGGAACAGATTACGAGGTGGTACGGCGGCGGTTATTTTAGAACCACTGGGGCCGGAAAGCGGCACTTACCCTGTTTATAAAGAGTTTGCGCAACAAGCTAGAGATTTATGTGACAAGTATGGGACATTGCTAATCTTTGATGAAGTCGTAACGGCATTCCGTGTTGGCATGAGTGGTGCACAAGGTTATTTTAATGTCAAACCGGATTTGACTATCTTCGGTAAAGTAGTAGCAGGCGGTTATCCATCGGCGGGCGGCATCGGCGGAAAAGCAGAATACATGGACGGACTGGCAGCAGGGTTGCAAGGAGGTAAAAAAGTAAAAGTTGGCGGTACCATGGCGGCAAATCCGTTAAGCTGCTGTGCGGGATATCACACATTAGCAGAAATTGAAAGAACCAACGCTTGTGAAAAAGCCGGAAAGGCGGGTGATAGAATTACAAAAGGATTAAATGAATTAATAGATAAATATACCCTACCATTTGTAGCATACAACCAAGGTTCTATTTGTCACCTGGAAGCAGCAGGAACATTGTTTGTAAAAATTAAATTGCTGAAAATTAAATCAGTATTGGCAGAAATAAACCAGCGAAAGAAACTTATGGAAGAATACGGCGCAGCATATATGGCAGAAGGAATTGTTACGTTGGCAGGTAGCCGTTTATATTGCAGCATGGCAGATACAGATGAAGTAGTGGATGATGCATTGAACAGATTTGAAAATGTATTTAAAAATGTTCAAAAGAAATAATTGAAATACTTTTTAGCATATGATGTCGGCACCAGCAGTGTAAAATCTATCCTGATAGATGAAACAGGAACTATTCTTGCATCAGCAATAGAAGATTATCCATTGCACATGCCTAGACCTGGCTGGGTAGAACAAGAGCCTTTGGATTACTGGAATGCAGTATGTAAAGCTACGAAACAGCTGATTACATCTTCAAATATTTCTTTACAACAAATCAAAGGCATTGCGTTCACCACGCAGGCTATGGGAATTATTCCGGTGGATAAAGAGGGAAATGTATTGCATCGCAATATTTCCTGGGTGGATGGAAGAGCGGAAAAACAAGCCACACAGATTATGCGTAAACTGGGCGGCAAAGTAATTTTTAAAAAAATAATTGGTGTTGAGATTACCGGAAAAGATGTAGTGCCAAAATTAATCTGGCTGAAAGAAAACCGTACAGATATATTTAATAACACGTACAAATTTTTAGACGTAAACGGTTACCTGAAATATAAATGCACCAATAAAATGACGGCAGAATGGTCGGGTGCATGTTCTTATTCTTTCGATGTAAAAAAGAAAGACTGGGAAAGATTATTTTTCAAGTTGTCAGGAGTTGGCATAGATAAATTACCTGCCTTAGTTCGCTCTATTGATGAAGTGGGAACACTTACAGAACAGGCAGCTGAAGAAATGGGTTTGTGCGCAGACATTCCTGTTTATGGCGGTTGCGATGATACACAAAGTGCAGCGGTAGGCACAACAGCCATTGGTGAAGGCGAAGCGCATATTTATGTCGGAACATCCGCATGGGTGGGCGTAACGACCAAAAAAGCACATCCTTTCAGAAATGCAGCAATATGTTTGCAAAGCGCCGACCCTGAAATGAACATTGTAGTTGGTATTACAGAATCTGCAGGAGTGAATACGGAATGGTTGTTGTCTAATTTCTATAAACATGAAAAAGAAACATTGTCTGCGAAAGATTTATTTAAGTTGCTTGAAAATGATGTAAAACAAATTTCGGCGGGTGCGGATTTCCTGATTGTGACACCTTGGTTTTTAGGCGAGCGCTGTCCGGTAAGTACTACAACAACGCGTTCCACTATTTTTAATTTATCGCATGAACATACGCGTGCGCATATTGCACGAGCCCACTTTGAAGGCATTGCATATAACTTACGCTGGACAATTCAGAATTTGGAAAAAGATTTCGGATTTAATATTCGTGAATTAAAAATAACAGGTGGAGGTTCATATAGTAAAACGTGGATGCAGATAATTGCAGATATTACACAAAGAAATATTATCACTACTTCCCAACCTAAAAATGCGGGAGCATTGGGCGGCGCAATGTGTGCTATGGTTGGAAGTGGTACATTTAAAGATTTTAATGAGATACAAAAACTGATTCAGCAGACAGAAATATTTACACCAGATACAAGTCATAAAAAAATATATGACGTGTTATTTGAATACTACAAAAGTATTTTTAACCAATTAAGAAAAACATACGCAGGTATTAATCACAAACGTTTTGAACTGGAATAGAATGGATTTAGAAGCAATAAAAAAAGAAGTATGCGAAGCAGGTAAATTGCTTTTAAAGGAAGGTTTAGTGGCGCGCACCTGGGGAAATGTGAGTATTAAAATAAGCGATACGCAAATGATCATTACGCCGAGTGGCAGAATGTATGATGAATTGACACCAAATGAAATGGTACTGGTAGATATTTACACCTTGAAATATGATGGCAATTTAAAACCATCTTCTGAATTAAAATTACATTGCCAGGTTTATAAGACAAGACCACATATAAATGCTGTCATCCATACTCATCAGATGTATGCATCGATTGTGGCTGCCGCGCAAAAAGATGTTGTTGTGTTGAATGAAGAATATCAGAAAATATTAGGTGCAAAGATTATTAAGGCTGCACCTTACGCATTACCCAATACAAAAAAGATTACAGTAGAAACTGCAAGCGCTATCGAACAATCTAACGCTGCATTGATGTCAAATCATGGGGTAGTATGCATTGGCACAACTTTAGAAAATGCATTTGAGGTTGCACGGACTTTAGAAAAAGCTTGTCAACTTTTTATTGAATCTAAAAAACAAAAAGTGGCGTAATGAATAAACAAGAAGCTATACAAACTTTATTGCAAGCATCCAATTATTTTGAACAACAAAGCGCAGGCTATAAAAGCTGGGGCAAAGTTGATGTGTTGCAAATCGCTATTCGATTATATAATAATGAAATCATTTCTACCAATAAAAATAAAACACTAACTACACTTACAGCACAAGATATTTCTATAGATAATAATTCTTTTTTTAATCCGATTTTTGCAAAAAGAAAAAATGTACAAGTCATCTTATTGACACAACAGGAGTATGCATCACATGTAAAAAAAGAAATACCGCCTATTTTAGATGACCAGGCACAATTATTAGGCGTTTCTGTTCGCGTAGCAAAAAATCCAACTGATATTTTACAAGCATTAAGCGGACGTTTTGCAGCAATTTTATCAAATGGAAACAGTGTTTGTTTAGGCAATAGCATAGAGGATACATATGTAGCAGCTCAGTTATTGGAAAAGACATCCAAAGCATTTATAGAAGCTGAATATTTAGGCGGCGCAAAATCCATAAACAGAATAGAAGCATGGCTGATGCAGAAATTCTATCAGTTTAAATATTCTAAAGAAGCAATAAAAAATAAGTAAATTGCTGACAAATAAAGCAATGGAAAAGATAAGCACTTTTGATATTGGAATACTAGGAAATATGGATGCTACTGAAGTGGCAGAAAAAATTAAGGCAAAAGAATTTTCTTCACATGAGGCGGTAACATGCGCGATAGAAAGAGCGAAAGCATCAGAAGATATCAACGCTGTTGTAAATCATAATTATTTTAATGCACTTGAAGAATCAAAACAAAGTCATCACGGAATTTTTGCCGGCGTTCCTACTTTTATAAAAGATTTAAATGATGTAAAAGGCTTTCCAACCTTAAAAGGATCAAGTGCATTTAAACAAAAGCCTGTATTAAAAAATGACCTGATTGTCGACCAGTTTTTATCAATCACAGGAAGTGTCATTTTGGGAAAAAGCAGCACCTCAGAATTCGGATTATTGCCGTGTGGTGAAACATTACAACATGGAGAAACCAGGAATCCCTGGAATACAGATTATTCTACAGGCGGCTCATCGGCAGGCTCATCCGCTTTAGTCGCAGCAGGCGTTGTGCCATTTGCGCACGCATCGGATGGCGGGGGTTCTATCAGGATTCCCGCAGCATGTTGTGGCTTGGTGGGTTTAAAACCTTCGCGGGGAAGAAATATAACTTCTGTTTCTAAAATTGCGCCGATAGATATTGCACAGGATGGGATCGTTTGCAGAAGCGTAAGAGACAGTGCAAATTTTATGGCAGGACTGGAACAATATCACAGCAATCCAAAATTATTGCCAATCGGGAATGTGCAGCATGCGGGTAAAAAACGTTTGAGTATTGGCTTGTTTACAAAATCTTCTACCAATACAGAAAGTCATCCTGATGTAAAAGATGTAGTAATGAATGCGGGAAAATTATGCGAGGAAATGGGGCATGATGTTGAGTATATAAATAATCCATTTTCACATAGTATTACGCGGGATTTCATGTTGTACTATTCATTCCTGTCATTTGCTTCGATGATTGCAGAATATACTACACACGGCTTATCCTATAAACATTCCAAAGTAGCAAAATTTACAAAACAGCTAGGTGGGTTTTTTCCATTATTGTCTGTAAGAGCACTGACAAGTATCCGTAATTTAAAAAATCATACGAACGATTATAATCTATTGTTTAAAAAATATGATGTGTTATTGAGTCCGACATTATCGCATCCGCCACCGCCGATTGGATATTTCGGAACAGAAGTAGATACGATAGATGTCATTTTAAAATTGAATAATTATGTCAATTTTACAACGACACAAAACATAACCGGTGCGCCGGCTATCTCATTGCCTTTAGGGGTAAGCAGAGAAGGGCTGCCAATCGGTGTGCAGTTTGCCGCGATTTTAGGTGAAGAAAGAAAATTACTGGAACTGGCTTTTGAGATTGAGGAAGCTGGGAATTTTATACGCTTGATTTAATTTATCTTAACTATGAGTTTTGATTTTAATTCTCTGTATAAATCCTACGTAACTCTGTGATATTTTTTTCACGCAGAGGCGCAAAGAACGCAAAGCGAGGATCATATTAATCAATATAAATCTGGTAAACCAGCGATTTATTTACGAGACAAAACTTTCTCAACAGCAGCGATAATATCTTTCGGCATCAGACCATATTTTTCTAAGAGTTGATCCGGTGTCCCGCTTTCACCAAAAGTATCTTGTACAGCAACCATTTCAATTGGTGCTAAATGTTTGCGCGCTAATACGCCTGCCACACTTTCACCTAAACCACCATTCTGCTGATGTTCTTCTGCAGTTACAACACAACCCGTTTTTTTCACAGATTGCAAAATTGCAGCTTCGTCTAATGGTTTTATTGTATGCATATTTATTAACTCGACAGAGATGCCGCGTTTTTCTAATTCTTGTCCTGCCAATACAGCATGCCATACTAAATGACCGCAAGCAATAATTGTTACATCAGTTCCTTGAGATAAAAATTGTGCTTTACCGATTTGAAAAGTAGAGTCTTCTTTTTCAGTAAAGATGGGCCAGACAGGTCTACCAAAACGCAAGTAAGTCGGACCGACTCTTTCAATGATTGCTTTGGTTGCGAGTCTTGTTTGATTGTAATCACAAGGAACAACAA
>JAYVPA010000134.1:0-19531 GCA_043757615.1 Sphingobacteriales bacterium
TGTTTGCAGGATTCATCTGGTATGTTTTCTTATCACCTGATTTTGGTGCAGAATCCAGCGCGTCTCTGAACGGTCCGTAAAATGCACTGGCATATTTTGCTGTGTATGACATGATAGATGTTTCCGTATATCCTTCATCATCCAATGCTTCACGGATGTATCCGACCCGGCCATCCATCATATCACTCGGCCCGACAATATCAATACCGGCTTCCGCTTGCGCAATTGACATTTTTGCTAAAATTGGTAACGTTTTGTCATTGATGATTTTTCCGTTTTCTACATAGCCATCGTGTCCGTCAGAAGAATAAGGATCCATCGCAACATCACTGATTAAACAGCATTCAGGAAATTTCTTTTTGAATTCCTTAATTGCTTTTAAGTAGAAATTTTTTTCTGAATAACTATAAGTTGCTTTTTTGTTTTTGAACGAATCTTCTACTGCTGGAAAAAGTATAAAACTATTTACGCCAACATTCATGCAGGTTTCAATTTCTTTCAGTGCATTATCTATGCTTAACTGGAAGATATCAGTCAATGATTTGATGGCATTTTTTTTATTCTTTCCATCCACCAAAAATAATGGCTGAACCAAATGTTTTGGAAGTAAATATGTTTCTTCAGCTAAGCCGCGTATGGCAGCATTTTTTCTGTTTCTTCGAGGACGTTGTAACATGGTATAAATGTACAAAAAATAGTCAATGGTCAATAGCCATTAGTCAATGGGCGTAGTTTTATCTAACTTTTCCAATGCGTTCAGGATGCGTTGTTCTGTATCGGCAGTATCTTGTTTTTGAAATTTTTCTCCTAATATGAGTTCGTATAATTCAATATATCTTTCGGAAATACTTTTCACGATTTCATCGGTCATTTCAGGAACGGTTTGTCCTTCTTTGCCCATAAAATTATTAGCAATCAACCATTCGCGTACAAACTCTTTTGATAATTGTTTTTGCGGTTCGTTATTTTTTAATCTTTCTTCATAACCTTCTGAATAAAAATAACGCGAAGAATCCGGTGTGTGAATTTCATCAATTAAATAAATCTCCTCACCAATTTTCCCGAATTCATATTTGGTATCCACTAAAATTAAACCGCGCTGAACAGCGATTTCTGTTCCTCTTTGAAAAACCTGATGTGTATATTTTTCCAGTTTTTCGTAATCTTCTTTTGAAACAATTCCACGTGCAATAATTTCCTCTTTTGAAATCTCTTCATCATGTCCGACATCTGCTTTTGTGGTGGGTGTGATGATGGGTGTGTCGAATTTCTGATTTTCTTTCATGCCTTCGGGCAATGGGACGCCACATAAAAATCGGTCTCCTTTTTTATATGCACGCCAAGCCGAACCTGCGATATAACCACGAATCACCATTTCTACTCTGAATGGTTCGCATATTTTTCCTATAGTGACATTAGCTGCCGGCACATCAATTACCCAATTAGGTACGATGTCTTTTGTTTGTGACAAAAAGCTCGATGCAATTTGGTTCAGTACTTGTCCTTTGTACGGAATTGGTTGAGGTAATACCACATCAAATGCAGAAATGCGGTCGCTTACCACCATCACTAAATATTTATCATCGATATTATAAACATCGCGTACTTTGCCTTTATAAAAACTCTTTTGATTTGGAAAATGGAATGGAGAAGACATGGATTTATTTTTGCAAAAATAAGACACTTAAACCTTGGAACAGGAATTATGTTTCCACACAGATTACTTTTTCAACAAGGCAGATTGTTTGAAATTATTATCTGTTAATATATTCCGGGAATAATTTTATAAGGAACAGCAGCTTTATACAGCATCCAGCTTTTACCATATTTTTTTGTGCATTTTTCATCATCACGCGTAGCTCTGTGAAATAATAAAATAGCCAGGAAACATACATAAAAATAAGGTGCAAAATAATCGAAGCCGCCTGCGCAACTCCATAAAAATGCTGCGGCAAGTTCCGGTATGTAATGAAAGTGACGGGAAATACTCCAAAAGCCCGAGGTTAATAATAAATTGCTTTTTTCTTCACCATGGTCTGTTTTGTAGCTTGCTTCAATGTATTCTGCAGGTTTACCCCAGATAATATAATTTCCTTTATTTTCCCTAAATTGCTGACGTTGATTATCTGCCCAGTAATTAATAAATATAGCAGCAAGTCCCAGCGTTAATATAAACATACCCATTGAAAATCCTACTTGTACATGTGCATTGGTTAAAAACATGGTAGGCGAAGTGTAAATGGCCGGCACCCATACCAGACAGCCCCAGCAAATATAATATCCAGCCCTGTCTACAATAATATCTATAGAGCGCATATATCCTTTTTCCCATAAAAAGAATTTAAAAAGATAGACAACTATTAAAATGGCTGAAACGGTAACACCATAATCTATCATATTACTCTTTTCATATTTTGCAAATGCAAATGAAACGACAGATAAAGCCCACCATATCATACCGAACCGACAATTGGTAAATTGTTTTACATCCCATCCAAGGATTCGCGGATATAACTCTCGCCCCCAATAGTAATCAAAAATAAAATTTCCGGTTTCACCGTGATCTGAAGAAGAGGGTGCATACTTTCCTTTAAAATATAAGAACAAACAGAATATTAGTGCGAATAAGTTGAGCGCACCTAATATGTCCCCGTAGTTATCAAAAATAATACCGGCATTAAATAAATGCAATACTTTAGTGCAACCTAAATAAATGATAAATGTAAGTAGGTAAGCGGCTAATCCATTGTCTTTATATTCAGGCAAATTTCCTTGTGCTGTAATGGTACCGTAATAGATTTTTCCTGGAATTATTTTCATGAATAATAACTGTACTACTGCAAATATTGATAAAATAATCCATGCTGTTTTAGAACCAAAAAAATGAGCAAACCATGCATTATTCAGTAAGGCTAACCAACCCATAGAATTTCCTTTTGCAATTAATAGTTGAAATGAACCTTCGCATTGTGTATTGGTGTACCACATTAGCATCGCAAAAACAGGAGTGAATAACATAAGTAGTAATGGGCCGATTACTTTGTTGAAGGAATGAAAAAAATTAGTATTCATATGGTATTTTATGTAGTAATAAAAAATAAAAATTGCATACAAAATTGCGTGTATTTTTACCAGATAGATTACATAAGTGAACAGAAAGGTTACATAATTCAGAGATTGTGGTTACATATAAAAAGCAACCCTTTCGGGTTGCTGCACTGTAAAAAGAGAAATAGTAATAATAAATTTTATGCTGTAACTGCAGTATCTCGTAATTTCTTTATCTGGTCATGATCCGCTTTTATCAATGCACGTTGTGCAGTGATCATTTGCTGTTGTTCATACGTAATTTTTCCGAGGGAATCCTTAATAGTATTATCATACGTTTTTACTGCAGCATCTTCACCAAACTCACAGGATTCTAATATTGCTTTGCGATTGTGTCCTGTTAAAGCAGCTTTGACATCCATCCATGCTCTGAAAAATTTACCAGAAGTCATAGTTCCTTCTTCAACTGTTCCACCCAGAGCTGTTACTTCTGAAACAAGTTCATCTTTGCACTTCTGGCTTGTCTGCATCATTTGTGAAAAAAGATTTTTTAAATCTCTTTCTTCTGTTTCTTTTGATGCTGTCTGATATCCTTCAATCCGATCGTTATTAATTTCGATCAATGTATTTAATATATTGATTGATTCGCTCGTGTTTTCCATCTTGTATTTTTTAAATAATTAATAAATTGATTTGTCTTCTCTTGTCTCTGTAGACGCATAATTAATTACAAAACTGAAACTTATTTTAATCTCGGAGCTTACATAACTTGGCTAAAAAATTACATGATTTCAATCAGTTTTTAATAAAAAAGCAACTCCTTAGAGTTGCTTCATCAATATTGCATAAAATATATTTTACATATAATACAATCCGCTTGGAGAATAAACAGCAGGTAACCCGCCGCCAATTCCACCTGGAGGCAATTCGCCTTCCAGAATTCTGCCGTCAAATTTGAACACAGCTTTATGTGCTAATGCTTCCACTACATTTTGTGTAAACGGCATGCCGCCAACTCTGTTGTAATATTGCGCTTCATCAAATTCTGATAATTCCAATTCTATTACATGACCTGCAACTTCAATCTTTGTGCTTACCTTGTTTGGAAAATCAACTTCTACAGAAATAACAGCTTTTAAAACAGGTGCATTTTCAAAAGGAGTGCCTTTAAAGATTTTTGGACCGTAATATTTTCCCAATTCTTCATCTTCACAAATAAAACCAAATACATCAGGCATTTCCTTATTATCAGGATTTATCAATAACATACCGCCGGGCGTCATGCCTGCAGGAGTTTTGGTAATTCTTGCAACATGTACCAATACATTTGGAAGTGGTGCATCAGGTGTAGGTTTTAACATGGCGTCAATGCCATCAAACCAAGAAAGGAAATCTGTTTTGTAATGGGCTCCGCCATTTGCTCTTAGATTAAGTTCGCTCATAGTAAATTTATTTTTCTGTAATGTAGGAAGAAATAAAAACTATTCCTATACCATGAAATACGGAGATAAAAAAGAACGTTCCGTGTAAACCGAAACGTTCATATTAAAAAGGAGATAATAGATTAATTATTTTTAAAATGTTGCTCGCGTTCGGAGTCTTTATCAAAAGCTTTGATGATATCTTTTACTAAACGGTGACGAACAACGTCTTCCGCAGAAAGATGCACCATGCCGATTCCTTCAATACCATCTAAAATCTGCATAGTTTTCTTTAAACCTGATTGCTGATTTTTTGGTAAATCTATTTGTGTGATATCGCCTGTAATGATACATTGAGCAGATGGTCCGATACGAGTTAAGAACATCTTTAATTGCAGGGTTGTCGCATTTTGCGCTTCATCCAGAATCATAAATGCATTATCCAGTGTACGGCCGCGCATATAAGCCAATGGTGCAACTTCTATCACACGGTTTTGCATATAATACACTAATTTATCCGGCGGAATCATATCATCTAAGGCATCGTATAAGGGTCGCAAATACGGATCTATTTTTTCTTTTAGATCACCGGGTAAGAATCCGAGATTTTCACCGGCTTCTACCGCAGGCCGCGTTAAAATTATTTTCTTAACTGATTTATTTTTCAGCGCACGTACAGCCAAAGCAACAGCAGTATACGTTTTACCTGTACCTGCAGGTCCGATAGCAAATAAGATATCGTTGTTTTCCGAAGAGTCCACCAGTTTCTGCTGGTTTTCTGTCCGAGCTCGTACCATGGTACCGTTGTTTCCATGCACTAACACATTATCCTGAAACTGCGGAAAGTTCGTTTCATACGGATTGCGTCCATGCAGGATTTCCTCGATGTGCTGGTCGGAGATTTTTCCATATCGCTCTAAGTACTCCACTAACTGGTGTACTTTTTCGCTGAAAATTTCTAAATCTTCCTGGGAGCCGGCGACGATTATTTTGTTGCCTCTTGCGCTGATGTTAAGCCTGTTAAATTCTTTTTTAAGAATTTTTAGCTTGTTGTTGTTGAAACCGAAGAACTCTACTGGGTCAACTGTTTCTAATTTAATAGTTAGTTCGCTCAATTATTTTCTTATTTTTGTTACCTAAATACAAATGAAACGTTTGTTTGTTTCGATTGTACCTATAAATTTGTTATCATATTGAAAATAATATAAAAAATTAAATGGCGGTAATAACGTTATTAACAGACTTTGGAGATAAAGACTACTATGTGGGCTTATTTAAAGGGGATTTATATACTTCCAGCCCTTCTGCGAAGATTGTGGATATCTCCCATTCCATACCTCCTTATGATATAGTGACCGGTGCTTTTTTCTTGAAAAATGTATATTCTCATTTTCCGAAAGGAACCATTCACATAGCGAGAGTGTATGAACAGGGTCTGGGAAAACAAAAATTGTTGGCGGCGAAGTACCAGAATTATTATTTCATCGCTCCGGATAATGGTTTTCTGACATTAGTGTTTGATGAGAAACCGGATTTGATTGTTGAGATTGATATGAAGCAGGTGAAATTTGATACGCTGGAAGAATATTATTGTCGCGTGGTAAAAGAAATTACATTTAATAATAACATAGGTTCTATTGGTGTCGCTACATCAAGTTACGTTGAAAAAAGAGCGATGATGCCTGTATTGCAGGAAGATAAAATTATTGGTAATGTTATTCATGTCGATAATTTTGGTAACGCGATTACAAATATTCACATTGAAGAAATAAAAAGATTTGATTCGAATAAACAGATGCGTATCAATTACCGTAAGCATGATTTTATTGACCGAATTGTAGAGAATTATACAGACGTTCCGCAAACATATAGCTTGGCGCGATTCAATTCATTAGGCTATTTAGAGTTATGTATCAACTGCGGTAATGCTGCAGATTTGTTGGGTTTGACAAAAGGAGACAACGTGCAAATTATTTTCGAGTAAAATTATTAACCACATAGACAGATAGGATTAAATATAACAAGTTTAAGATAGTAAAAACAGAGTATTCATCGAAGATGAATCTATGAGTAACTAAGAAATTATAGGTAACGCAATTAGTAAAAAAATAATAACAAATCTATGTTTCTATGTGGTTAAAAATATTAGGAATGATATGATAATTAGAATAGTAAAACTGACCATGCGCGAAGAAGAAGCGGATACATTCAAAACGTATTTTGCAACTGTGTGTGAAATTATTCGTTCACAGGAAGGATGCAATTTATTACAGGCATGGCAGGATATTAATCAGCCGGCTATTTTTTTTACGTATAGTTTGTGGGATAATGAACAGCATTTGAATAATTACAGAGACTCTGCATTTTTCCTGCAATTCTGGAAAACCGTAAAGCCATGGTTTGGCGCAAAAGCAGAAGTATGGAGTTTTGATAAAATAGTGGATTTACCTTGAATAGAACACAGATTCTCATGATTTTGAAGATTAAAATGATTTGTGTTGATATTATAATTGCGTTCTTTGCGCCTTTGCGTGCAAAAAATGATTAAGACTTTTAATGAAAAATATTCAGTTAAATGATTATGAAATTACTTTTGATGATTCTTTGGAATCAATTAGAAGTTTTTTGTCTGGGGCTTCCTATTCTTCTTTTTTTGTTTTGGTTGATGAAAATACAAAAGCACATTGTTTGCCGGTTTTACAATCACTTATTTCTGATATTATAATCATAGAAACAAAAAGCGGTGAAGAAAATAAAAACTTAAGCACGTGTGAAAGCATCTGGCAGCAACTGATAGAACATAATGCGGATAGAAAAGCATTATTCATTAATCTTGGCGGAGGTGTAATAGGAGATATGGGCGGTTTTGTCGCCAGTTGTTATAAACGAGGTATTGATTTTGTAAATATTCCGACAACCTTATTATCACAGGTAGATTCGTCAATTGGAGGTAAACTGGGCATTGATTTTAAATACGGAAAAAATTTAATTGGGTTGTTTAAAAACCCGAAAGCAGTTTTTGTTTCGCCTGCCTTTTTTCAAACTTTACCACAGCGTCAATTCATTAATGGCTGGGCAGAAATTTTCAAACACGCATTAATACAGGATAAGAACCAGTGGACGAAATATAAAGAACAGGATATTTTGAATGCAGACATGAAGGATGTTGTTTATAAATCTTTACTAATAAAAAAAGCGGTTGTAGAAAAAGATCCTTTTGAAAAAGGAGTACGAAAGATTTTAAACTTCGGACATACTATCGGCCATGCTATAGAAGCCTATTCTTTGGAAAATGAAAAAGATAGTCTGCTGCATGGTGAAGCGATTGCTGTCGGTATGATTTGTGAAGCCTTTTTGTCTGTAAAAAAATGTGGATTGAAAGAAAGCGAACTGGAAGAAATAAGGATACTTTTGTTAAACCATTTTCCAAAACAGGATATTGCTCCTTTTGATATAGAAAAATTAGTACAGATAATGAGTGTCGACAAAAAGAATGAAGGTGCGACTATTATGTCAGCTTTGCTCTCAGAAATTGGGAACTGCAAATACGATATTGCCATTAACAAAGAAGAAATTATAGAAAGCATAAATTATTATATTGCACAATAAATAAATTCAAAAATTCTTTAACTCATTAATTTAAAAAATATGGCAACAGTAACTTTAAAAGGAAATGAAATTCACACAAACGGAAATTTACCAAGCGTTGGTGAAGTACTATCAAATTTTACATTGATAGCAGGCAATCTATCTGAAAAATCTTTAGCAGATTATCATGGAAAAAAATTAGTGTTGAATATTTTTCCGAGTATTGACACAGGCACATGTGCAGCGTCCGTTCGTCATTTTAATACAGATGCATCAAAATTAGAAAACACAACAGTATTGTGTATTGCTAAAGATTTACCATTTGCAATGAATCGGTTTTGCAGTGCTGAGGGGATTTCTAATGTTGAAACTTTATCTGCATTCAGAAGTAATGATTTTGATGCCATCACTTTTACAGACGGCCCTTTTAAAGGTTTGTTGAGCAGAGTAGTAATTGTTGCAGATGAAACAGGAAAAATAATTCACACAGAACAAATTTCAGAAATTGTGGATGAGCCAAACTATGAAGCAGTATTAGCTGTATTGGTATAATTTCGTTTTATCAATTTAAAGGCTAAATTTCTTCCGTGTTTTTGGACTATAGCAAGATTTATCCATGCAAAAGCGAATTGCTCCAATGCAAAGAATTTATCATTCCCACCAAAGTCATAACAAGTACTGAAGCCGATGTCTTCGGCTAATTGGACAGCAACTTCTTTACCTTTTATGCTATTTCCAGCTACAAACATATCAATGCCTTCGCCATTGTAAATGGGATTCAGCATATTTTCAAATCCTGTGCTATTAAAACATTTAACCACATCAACACAATTGCAATTGTCCAAAATTGCATCTGAAGTATTGGAGTAATTTGCAGGTTTCAAAAAAACGGCATTCATTGTATCAATAATTATTTTCTCTCTTACATCACCTAATTGCTGTGCAATTTCGTGTGCAAACTGCGCCGGTGCTGCAATGATAATAACGTCACACTTGTTTACTGCATTTTCAACTGCTGTAAAACGGTCTTCACCGACTTTAGATGCCAATGCGATAGATCTTTCACTCAAAGGAAACTTTACACCCACAAAAACAGTATGTCCAGCTTTTATAAGTTGTTGTGCCAAAGCGCCGCCTACATTTCCTGAGCCGATAATAGCTAGATTCATATTTTTTGATTTATTTTTTACTAAAATAACGATAATTTATGCCAAAATTAAATATTAAATCATTTGGCTTTAAGCGTTGAATATGTACATTTTGATATTCATACGTTAAAAATGTTTTTATCGAGAATCCCTTGATAATGCGCACATTCATCCCAGCTTCTGTGTAAAAATGAAAATTATATTTATTACTAACCGCTTGTTGAAAATATGCTTCATAAAATAATTCTACAATATTTTTTGCTAAAAGATGCCTGCCATAAATTCTGGCAGTAATTCTAAAAGTATTATATATATTGGCAGTTGTATCAGAGATATACGTTAGTTTATTTTCTCGAAACCAATCTTGTTCAAACGTAGCCGTTGCGCTTATTTTAAATACTTGTCCTTTTTTATTAATCGGAACATAAGTAGCACCAATACCTATTTGATATCTAAATTTTAATTGCTGTCCGTTATGTGTTTGCATCCAATACATCAAATACGGATACACTTTTCTTTGTGGAAAGAGATATAAAAAAAATCTGCTAAACAAATCATTTTCAGAACGTATTTTTCTGAATGTACCATATGTATATCTTTCATTCAGGGCAAATCCATATTTTTTATTGTTTGAAATATGCGTTACATTCAATTCAGGTGTGATGATAAAACGTATTATATTTCCGCTATTAAATTTACCAGAAAGTGCAGTATTTACTTGCCACCTCGATGTATCACTTTCAAGAATTTGCGCATAATTATATTGGCTAAAGCAGATAATTAAAACAATTACTAAGATTATTTTATTTTGCAGCAAACGCATTATCGGTTTTAGTTTAAATTATTTTATACTTTTTAAAATTTGTAAAAACTCATTAGGTTGTACTACAAACGGCAAATGCGATGTATTCATTTCTACTACCTTTTTTATAGTTCCATTTGCATTAATCATTTGTTGTTGTAAAGCATAAGGTATTGCATTATCATTTTTAGTGGAGATATAATATTTTGGTATGCTAGCAAATTTTGCAGTTAACGTCACTTTGTCATTAAATCCTTTAGTTGGTTCTGCTCTATGATATTTCACTAAAATATCTTTCATGTAATCGGGACAATCATCGCATACCACACTTGTAAGCATATCTTTTTTCACAGATACCAACGAATAATTTTTATTAAACTCAAAAATTTCAATAGGCTTGTTGCCAAAGAATTTATCGTTTATGCATTTAATACTTTCGTCGTTTTTTGGTAAATAAGCAGCAACATAAATCAACTTATCAATTTTAGTAGGAATATTTTCTGCAACTTGTGAAATAATCTCGCCGGCCATGCTATGTCCCACTAATATCACTTTGCCGGGTTGTTTATTAATTGCATTAGTCACAGTTTTTACATACTCATTTAAGCCAATTGTTTCTCCATTTGTTGCATCAGCACCATGCGCAGGAAGATTTACCACGACCACATTTGCATTTTTAGCCAATTCATTTCGTACAAAACGCCAAGCACTTTCGTCAGCCCATGCACCATGCACTAGAACATATGTAGGATAATTTTTGCGTTGTTTTTGCAATTCTTTTACCACTAATTCTGCAGCTACAGCACCACTATTTTGTTGTTGCCCGGTAATTAAGTTTCCGTCTTGTACCGCATACGCATCAAACATTGGTGCTACACTAAATTTGTTGTTTGGCATTTTTTGTGCTTCGTCTTCAATTCTAAATGGTTGTATTTTCATCCCGACATAATTGTCTGCATATTGTTCTTCATTGCTTGCAAAACCTGTCCATTTTTTGCTTTCTACTAAAAACTTTCCATTTGGTAATTTTGCATTTAATAAAATGCAAGTACCATGACAAATTGCAGCTGTTGGTTTTCCCGTTAAATAAAAACCAGTGAAGAATTTTTCTATTTCAGGATTTTTATACATTGTATACATTGGACCTTGACCACCACAAACAAAAATCGCTTTATAATCTTTAGGATTTATAGTAGAAAGCTTTAATGTATTTTTGGTCAACGCTATTTTGCTTTCATCCTTTTTAAAACCTAAAGAAATATAATCGAAAGCGGCATATTTACTGGCATCTTCCGGATCACTAAAACCATCAAATTTTATCTCTCCACCATCTAAACTTGCAACATCAACACTATAACCGTTCTCGGTAAAAATCCAATATGGATGAGTTAATTCAGCATACCAAACACCAATTGTCCAACCAGTTTGTTTGCTTACCGAAGGATTGGACGCAATCATTAATATTTTTCCATTATTGCCTGCATTATGCTGTGCCTGCATGAAACTTGTTATAAAAACAAAGTGTAAGATTAATAGTACTTTTTTCATTATTAGTTTATTTGATTTCAAAGTTGAGTATAAATACTAATTTTGTACATATACTTACTTTATTTAGTGGTACATACTTTTATGAAAGTATCAATAAAATAAATACATTTGTTCTGATTATTACTATTAAAATTTAAGAAATGGGTGATTTTATTTATAAAAACAAAGTTTATTACAATCCGGTGGAATTTGCGATGGATAGAATCGGCGGTACATGGAAAATGCCTATTTTGTGGCGTGTAAAAGATAAAATCTGGCGGTATGGAGAATTGAAAAAAGATATTCCGCACATTACTGACAAAATGCTGACGACACAATTACGCCAACTAGAAGAAGACGGATTTCTTCACCGTAAAGTATATGCTGTAGTGCCACCAAAAGTAGAATACAGCATTACCTTAAAAGGCCTTAAGTCTATTAAAGTAATAGAAACTATTAGGAATTATGGATTAATGTTGATGAAAGAGGCGGACATTAAATATAAATGATATAATTTAAAACCATAGTTCAATGTCCGTTTAGGATATTCAAATAAACGAAGATGAATCTTTTGTGGAATATGTATAACTTTCAATAACAGTTAATTCAATTTTGCACTCATCGAAATTTCTATTGCTTTTAAAGCTTTTGAAACAGGACAGTTTTCTTTAGCAACATCTGCTAATTCTAAAAATTGCTGTTCACTGATATTTGGTACTGTTCCTTCAACTGTTAAATGAATCGAGCTTATTACAAATCCACTGTCTTCTTTACGCATGTTTACATCGGCTTCTGTTTTTAATTCTGTAGGTGTAAATCCTGCATTGGATAATTGAAAACTCAAGGCCATCGTAAAACAACCCGCGTGTGCAGCTGCAATCAATTCCTCGGGATTTGTACCTGCTTTTCCATCTTCACTTAAAAAACGGGTGGCAAATGAATAAGGCGTGTTGTTTAAAACGCCGCTGGTAGACGTAAGACTGCCTGAGCCTTCTTTTCCTGTTCCATGCCAAATGGCAGTTGATTTTCTTCCCATAATTATTTCTCTTATTTTGTAAACGCTGAAATGAGATTATAGTTTCGCTAAAACCTCTTTAATTTCTTTAGAGTCAGGATTGTAAGTCAATGCCAAGTTGTAATATTTTTTGGCTTCAATCACTTTTCCTTCACCTAAGAAAATTGCACCTAATAACGCATTAGAATCATAATCGAAAGGGTATAACTGCAATACTTTTTGTATGTAAGGTTTCGCTTCAGTATAATTTTTTCTGAAATAATAGATATACCCAACTCTGTAGTTTACTACCGTATTGTTCGGGTCTATCGCTAAAATATCTTTATATGTTTTTAATACTTCATCCCAGCTTTGCAATGCAGCTGTCGGATTTACGTATCCAAAACGTGCTTCAATAGTTTTAGGCTCCAATGCGATTGCTTTTTTGTAATACGATTGTGATTTTGCATAATCTTTTTTAAGATAATTCAACCAGCCCAATCTTAAATTCAGTGCATAAGAATTAGCATCGTACACATTTTCCAGTGTGATAATTGCAGCGAGATATTCTTTGTTGCTTTCTCCTAAATAACTGCTTGAAAACGCAGAAACAACTTTGTCGCTTTGCGCTTTTGATAATAAGGTAATAGTCATGGCTATTACAAGTGTTAATGTTGATTTTTTCATAAATTGAATTTTAGTCCTGTTAATATTGTATGTAAATTATAATTTTGACTGCTAAAGCTATCTGTTATACCCTCAAACTGATAAGTCAGGTACAAATTTAATTTTTTAGTGGCATAAATTTCACCGGTTATACTTGTTTTATATTTTATTTTATCAAGACTGTTGTATAACTGTGCGCCATCAAATAAAGCAAGCGGGTAACTTCCTTTATACATGAAATAAGCACTGACAGCAAATCGCTTGGCTATGGTGGCGCGAATGTAGGGCGTAACTATCGCTGTTTTTACTTTCTTATTGAGAATCACAGTCACATCTGCCCCAATCATAAACCTTCCGAAATTATAATATAATGCAGCTCCGAATAATCCTTCAAACTTCATTTCTTTAACATTGAAAATAGAATCACCTGCATTGATAACAAGATTCGAATCCACGATTGTCGGACCATTATGGTTTCTGATTATGATCGTATCACGGTGACTATCGATATAATTTGTATTAGAAAAATTTATAAACAAGCCTGCATGCGGTGCAATGGTAAACCCTTTTATTGTTTTAGCAACTGATACCTGAGTGAGTAAAAGGTTTTCTTTATAAGTCCCTGTTTTAGTAATATGCTTTGCAACGATTTGCTCCATAAAAGGACCGGTGGGATTAGCGGGCGGCGGACTGTGTTCAAATATATAATCCTTAAAATCTATAACTGAAGAATAATTAGAATAATGGAAACCCACATTTAGCGTCAGATTCTTTTTGAAATGAAAAGATGGTTCAATAAAAAACTGATGCTGTGAGTAATGTCCCCATATTTGTTTCTGCATCTGAAAAGTATACGCATAATACAAACTTGCCAGAGAAGATATTTTATGATTAATGCCAATTTGTGCATAGCCTAAATGATTGGCAACTTTAGTATTGTCAGAGATTTTAATGCCGCCTTCTACATAAATGGATTCCAGCGGTCTTTTTATTTTATATTTTATTCTGCTTTTTACACTATCAGATAATGTCCGGTAAGTATCATCTGCTGCTCGTTCATTCGTAGAAAATAAATCAGAATAGAATAAATATTCTTTGGCAACATCACTGCTGCCGTCATTTTTTAATGCTTTATTAAAAAATTTTGATGCTTTGATATAATTCAGTTTAGTATAATACGCAATGCCTACACGCATATTGAAATAATATTCATCATATCCTTTTTTTGATTCATTTCTGCCATATTTTATCAATGGTTTCCATTGCTTGTTGATATACTGATTATACGTGGTATTTTCCACTTCAGAGAAATCCGTTTGCGCTAAAAGATTGCAGCTGTATGTTAGCGTAATCAGCATAAATAAATTTTTTAATCTATACATGTGGCAATTGTTTTATGGTTTCCATTAATTATTTCAACAGTAGAAATTTTATTATTTTCTATCGTCAGACTGCTTTGTATTTGTTTGGTGTTCTTGCCAAAAATACTTCCGCTGCAATTTGATTTAATAATGATTTTTGTCGGATGATGCGCATGATCTGTTTTTTCGAATCCCATCCGGTAATTAGCTTTACAGAAATGAAAGAATGGTGCTGTAAAATCATGTATGACTTTTATTGCCGGATTAAAAAACCCATCAATCATCATTTTATCCTGCACGGAAATTCCGTCGTAATAACCCAATAGAATTTTATAAGAGGCCAGATAAAAAGAATGTAAGAAAGAATTTTTATCGCCGTAAAAATCAGAAAAATAAAATACGGTACCATTGTTTACAAAATACGCAGTCGCTTTTGTTGTATGACAATAGATGTATGATTGGTTATATGCATTTGTGAAAACTTCCCACTTCACTTCATATTCTTTATTGTTTTCTTTTACATTAATTGTAATAGTTTCTCCCGGTGTAAAATCAAATGCATTGGTCAGTAATTTTGTCGGGAGAATATTGCTGACGATATCGTTCTTTTCAGGAATGTCGAAAGAATGAAATTGGTATTTTTCACCTTTTTTAGTAAGATAATAACTGATAGGATGTTCAATAGTTTTGGATCCGATAAACGGCGTGCTTTGTAGTTGAAAATGCAGATGCGGTTCCGGCGATCTGCCTGAATTTCCTACATAAGCCACGATATCGCCTTTCTTTACATAGTCGCCTTTCTTTACTTTAAACGTATCTCTTTTTAAATGACATAATTTAGTATATAGATAATCACTGTGTTTTATAATAATGGTATTTCCCCAGTTGTTTTCCAGATTTACTTTGCCTACATTATTTTCATCAATACCATCTAAAATATTAATTACATATCCTGCTGCAGGTGCAATAACAGGTAAGTCGTAACAGTAATAATCCCGTAATGTATACCCAGGTGGTTTGAACGTGCTGTTGTCTTCATCAATTATGTCAAAATCCCAGGCATACTTCCACTCTGATTTATGTGTTTGATCTCCCTCATGTCCTTGTGAGATATGCCAGTCGCTCATTACTGGCAAAGCGATATGATAATATGTTTCAGAACTGAATCGATCAACGGTATTATAATGTTTATAATGATTTTTTTCAGGCGAATATTGTTGTACCCTAACTAAGTGCAAGCCGAATGAAGAAACGCGTGCGGATAATACAGCTATCGTAAGTAATACAACAATATTGAATGGTAAAGAATAGAATGGCAGATTAAAATTTAGAAATAGTTTATTGAGTGAGCTGATTAATATGGCGACGATTGGCATAGTGAAGAATAACATGGCGTACGATTTCTTCGAGGCAACTATAAAAAAGCCGCCTAAAGCAATTGCAGTAAGTATAAAATTAAATCCGATGTAGGAGTAGATTAATTGCGTAAAGTCTCCGTGTAAATAATAAAAGAAAATATAACCGATACTGAATCCAATTAAAGAAAGTACAAATGCAATTCTTGAATAGATTAATAAGCCGATAGCAACTATTATTCCTGCTAAATCATTGTACTGAAAAAAAACAGCACCTAATGAGCGAAAGTATAAATACAATACATTAGCAAAAGGAACTCGTGCAATGAAAGCCGTGACGCTTGTAAATAATTCCGGAAAAAGATGAACGATAATAGTTTTAGGAACCAGCGCGTAAAAACCACTGTAGCCTGAAATTATTATCCAGATAGTTATTAAAAATGGAATGCTTAAAAAGGGTAATCCTTTTTTGCTGAAAGATATCAGACACCAAACAGTAAGAAAAAAAACAAGTACAGATGCGATGGAAAGCATAATAAAAAAAGGACCACTCCATTCATAAAATGAACCGATGGCAATGCCAACTAAAACGGAGTTATAAGTATAAGCACCATCTCTGATTAATTCTTTGTCGAAGTTGAAGAGTGTAGCAATAAATTGTCCAATAAAAATTGCAATCATACCGCTTACTCCTGCACGTATGTCTAATAAACTAACCAATAATAAAAGCAATGCAAACAACTTGTCTTTTGAAAAAAAGATTTGTGAATAGCTGTTGAGGCAGCCATCAAGATGTAGTTGTATGTTGCTTTTCAAAGTAGTCATTACAGCTTGAATTTCTTTAAATACTCAGGCATTACTTCATTCATTTCAATTGCTTCTAATGTTTCTTTTGTTTTGATAACTTGTGGTTTGCCGTTCATGTCTATCAGCACCACTGCAGGACGCATCGCAATAAACTGCATGGACTGTGTAATGTTATACGCACCAACATGATGTACTACCACATGCTCACCTGCTTTCAATGGAGGCAATGCAATATTTTCACGCACTACATCTATATTCATACAAAGAGGTCCATATAACACACAATCTTCTGTGTGTAATCCGAATTCCTGTGCAGGTGAAATTTTATGGTCGTACCAGAAAGAAGTGAATAAAATATTTACACCAAAATCCATGATGGTTGCTCTTCTTCCGTCAGATAAACGTTTGTTGGAAATAACAGAACCTAATAAAAATCCTGCATCATCAATCAATGCACGTCCTGTTTCTAAATACAGATATGGTAATTCATCTGTTTCAAAACCTGCGTTTAATAAAGCCGAAGTTATACTTTCTGCATACTGGCTGATTTCAGGAACAGCATCAGCACCTAACTGGTAAGAGCCTTTCAGCGTATTCTTGGAAGCGAAGCCGCCGCCTAAGTCGATATACGTCACCATTTTTTTATATCTTTTTTTAATGCTGAATGCAAGGTCTGCCATTTTAGTAGCTGCAATTCCATACGCACCCGGCGACAACATAAATGTACCAATGTGACAATGCAACCCAACTAAGTTTAATTTATTGCTTGCCATTATTTTATTGATAGCATCCCACGCCTGACCATTTTCATAATTAAAACCAAACCTATCCCACATCGGATAAATGCCGGTGTCCATGTTTACACGAATAGCTACGCGCGGTGTAGCGTGCATCTCACCTGCAATTTCAATCAGACGATACAGTTCATCTAGATGGTCAATGTGAATGGGGGAATCATTTTTGATAGCTGTTTTTAAATCATCGTCAGTTTTGTCAGGGCCGTTAAATAAAATTTTATTTCCCGGTACACCGTTTTTCAATGCTTTCTCATATTCAAAACGGGAAACGACTTCACCCCATGAACCTTCCTGGTGAAAAATATTACAGATAGCATTTAAATAATTTGTTTTATACGACCATGCAAATTGTACTTTTGGATAACGTGTTTCAAAAATGCGTTTTGCACTTTTATAATTTTCCCTGATTTTACGTTCAGATAAAACAAATAAGGGTGAACCAAATTCTGCTATCAGGTCTTTTACGGCGACACCGTCAATGTGTGTCATTGGAGTATATTCGGTACGTGTGCCGAATTTATTCATTAAGCCTGTGTTTAATGGTTTAATGATGGGACGTTCATATTGCTTTTTTTCCATGGTTAGTTTTTTATAATTCTCCGATAGTTGATATTTGTTCAAATTCACTCAGGTTCACTATCATGTCATATGAATAACGGATAAACATTTTTCCTACTTCATATGAAGTGAAAGGGGATACTTCTTTGCCTTTGCCTAAATTTACTAATGCTTCAATTTGGTTTTGTCCTGCGCCAACAGTCAAGTAGCACCATGCAGGGAAACGAGGATTTATCTCGATTAAAAAATATTCATCGTCTGATGTTTTAATAAATTCCAGTTCAAAAGGACCTTTCCATTTTGTAGCCTTTACTAAATCATGCGTTACTTTGATTAGATTTTCATCATCCAGAGTTACACCTGCCCACGCTTTCCCTTTATCCGTGATATATAATTTTCGCATCGGTACAGCGCCAATAGTAACGCCGGTTCCGTCACCGATACCACATACATTCACTTCAGAACCATGTACAAATTCCTGAATTAATACAGGCAAGCCCCATTGCGCACTTATCTTATTGAAATGCTGCATAGCCTGGTCTGTAGTGTATGCAATCTTAGCGTCGTAAAATTTTCCTTTCACCACCAGCGGATATCCGATGTCATTTGCAATGGATGGAATCTCGCTGATGTTGTAGACCATTTTTGCGAATGGTACTTTTATGCCGTGTTTTTCACCGTATTCAAAAAGATTAACTTTATGTCTTGCTTCAAATTGTTCCTGCGTTGGTAATACCATCGTGATACCTAACTCTTTTTCAAAAACATCCTGTATCGAAATAAAATTAAATAATTCAGCATCGAAATTCGGAAACAGGAAATCAATATTTTCAACAGAGTTGATGTATTTAAAATGCTCCAATAAAACATCTTGTCCCGCTGCAGGATATGGAACCTGATACGTTTTGTCCACTAAATCATGCATATAGATTCCCGGCTCTAAGGATTCATAGGATAAGCCAATTATGCGGACATCAAAACTTTTAGCGTCGCGCAATGCTCGAATAACAGAAATGCCCGGACCAGGACTGTCAATAGCATTTAAACCTGTTACAGCAATTGTATATTTAGGTTTATTCATGTTCTATTCTGTAAGTTTATAATTTTTCAGCATGTTCATAAAGTCATACAAATCTTTTTCTACGGTAGTAGAATCTATCATGTATTCATCTGTGATGGCTTTACAGATTTCTTCATCTGTTTTCCCATTTTGTAAGGATTGAATAATCGTTTGTCCGATTGGGTTTGCAGAGTAAGAATCTCCCGTGGAAGGATTGAATATGAATCCGGAATCACTCAGCGCTATATTTTTTCTGATTTTCATAAAATAGGTTTAAGTATGGTAAAGTTAACGATATTTTAAAAAAATTAGTGTATACAATTCCGCCACGAATGTGTAAGATTCTGAAATTAGGATTAAAATATGTTAAATCAAATTCTCCAGAGGAATTCTGTCATG
>JAYVPA010000135.1:0-5126 GCA_043757615.1 Sphingobacteriales bacterium
ATGGTAGGAGACCCCAGCGGGAAAAGCGCAGAACGGAATTTATTGACTGAAGATGAATTACAACATAATTTAGAAGGTCAGAAAAAACAGTTGGAAAAATTTTTGGATTTTGATTGCGGAATAAATTCTGCTGAGATTGTAAATAACTATGACTGGTTTAAGAACTTCTCTTTTTTGGAATTTATTCGCGATGTAGGAAAATACATTACCGTTAATTATATGATGAGTAAAGACTCTGTAAAAAACAGATTAGAAGGCGGAATGTCATTTACAGAATTCAGTTATCAATTGGTGCAAGGTTATGATTTTTATTATTTATGGAAAAATCATGGCGTTAAATTACAACTTGGCGGCAGCGACCAATGGGGAAATATAGTAACAGGTACTGAACTTATCCGTAAAAAAGAAAGTGGCTCAGCATATGCCATTACAACACAATTAATCAAGAAAGCTGACGGCACAAAATTCGGAAAGACAGAAAGCGGAAACATCTGGTTAGATCCTGAAAAAACATCCCCTTATAAATTTTACCAGTTTTGGTTAAGATCATCTGATGCGGATGCCAAAAACTGGATTCGTGTTTTTTCCATGAAAGGAAAAGAAGAAATTGAAGCATTGGAGAAACAGGAAGGTGTCAATATATTACAAAAAGCACTGGCAGAAGAAATTACAGAAAGAGTACATAGTAAAAGTGATTTGGAGCATGCCATAAAAGCATCAGAAATATTATTTGGAAAAGGAACTAAGGAAAATCTGATACAACTAAATGATGCTCAGCTATTAGATATTTTTGATGGAATCCCTACATATACTATATCGAAAGATAAACTTTCCGGAGGTATTTCCATCTTGGATTTGCTGGCTCTTGAAACTCAGATTTTACCTTCAAAAGGTGAAGCAAAGAAGTTGATTGGCGCAAACGGTCTTGCTATCAATTTAGAAAAATATACTGATGTAGGTGGTATGCTGAATACTGAGAATCTGATTAATGGAAAATATATTGTTGCTAAAAAAGGAAAAAAAGATTTCAACCTGATTGTGGTTGAATAACATTAATTCTTTTTTGCAATTGTGATGTAATAATCAAAAATTCTTTCCTGTTTATAAAGAATATCACGGATGATTGTGAGATTTCTTTTTTCTAAAAGAGCATTGTATTCCTTAATATTTAACTGCACCGGATGAAGCATGTCGCCCGGAATTAACTGAAATAATTTCTTTAGAAAATTACTTCTGTGAGCATCGGTAGAAATAATTAAATGACCGTTTGGCTTCAATGCTTTCACTAAATTATCGTAGCATCTGTCAATATCATTTACATGATTGATAGCATTCATACAAAAAATAAAATCATATTTTTTGTCTTCATTCAGGTCTTCAATCGCTATATTTTTAAACTGTGTCCACGGATATTTTTCCGGTTGAAAGTGTGGTAAAGATTTATATTTATTCAGCAGCGGATCAATGGCATCTACTGTATTATCTTTCAATACAATAAAAATTCCTGCAGGACCACAACCAGCATCAAGGATAGCTTGTCCGCCGGGTATTTCAACATTTTTAGATATAGTCTGCAATAGATTTTCCCAATAATGGCATTTCCATTCCAGATATTCTATACTGTCTTTTTTTTTAAGATAATTCTGCCACCACTTGTATTCCAAAGTTTGCGCTAATTTCCATTTCCAGGTTGCAGTTTCTTCCAAGTCAGATAATTTCTGCTAATTTATAGTTTATAACCGACAGATAAAATAATTGCAGGTCTTTTTGTGGAAAGTGATGAAGTAGGCACAGGTTTAAAAGCATCTGTGTTTAATTGATAAGGCACATATAATTCTTTAGAATTGGTTTGTACATAAGCAATATCAGCAAAAAAATGTTTTCCGCGATATCCAAATCCTGCAGAATAAGTCAGGCTTGCAGTATTGATGCCGCTTGGTGCGGAAGCACTTTTAAATGGAGAAGTTCTGTATTGAATACCCCCACGGATACGAATGGGGTCATATTTAAATTCCACACCAGCTTTTATGGTATGGAAGATTCCGTATTTTTCTTTAATCAGATTATTGACATAATTTTCATAACTCTTCGCATTGGCATCACTCCCATTTAATTTTATTTTTGAATTACCTGCATCACTTAATTCATACTCAACAGCAACTAAACCGTATTTATGAATGTAACCAACACCTGTTGTCATTTTCCATGGCTGCGTATACCTGTATTTTGAAGCCCCATCAGGAGAGTCGCCTGTAAGTATTACAGATTGACTGGCGTAATCCGCTTCTACATGTGTAAGATAAGCATCCTTCATAAACAAAATACCGGGTGTTTGAAATGCTAATGATAAACGTAAATTTGATACAGGCATTGCAATAATTCCGACTTTCAGATTAAAACCTACACCTCTTGTTTTCAGATATGTTTCATTTACAAAAGAGTTTAAATCAAAAGCAGAATCCCGCACATCTTTTTCTTCTAATCTGATACGTTCCGTATAATTTACTATTGGAACCCCGACAGAAGCACCAACCATTATTTTATCTTTGTAAGTGCTTCCGATACCAAATGCTAATTCATTTATCCCGCCTGATTTTTGAATAATAAATTCCTGCTGCATATTGCCATTATTTGTAGCAGTGTATGTATTTCCTAAAGAATCTATTGTGATTAGACCTAACTGATATGCAATACTCGCATCGAACGGGTATTTATCTGCAGCATCTGTTGAATCTGTAATATAACTTCTGTCATTCAGCTTTTCGTAATAGGAGTTTAATAAACTGTTTTTAGAATTGTAACCGCTGAAAAAATAACTACCATTAAAATTTGCTAGTCGGGTTACAGCAAATCCGAATTTAATTCCGTTCCATTTTTTGTCAGGAGAACTAGCATGTTTGCTAACTATTACAAGTCCTGCATTGGTCAGCTGAAATTTAACTTTACTGTCTTTAGAAGTGTTGTCTAAATAGATAGATGAAGATTTATTGATTGCAATGGCTGCCGATAAACTAAATTCTGTAGAGCTGAATTTCCCCAGACCCGCCGGATTAGTAGAAACGGCACTTACATCTGCACCAATCGTTCCCATGGTATTACCCAAAGCAATGTTTCGTGCTGAACCTTGTACAGAAGGTGTGCTGTATCTCAATGCATCTACATCAGTTTGTGCATAAGAAAAGGATACTAGTATAGATAGCAAGCTGAATATGAAAACTTGTTTACGCATTAGTCAGTAATTGTTTGTAAATTATTTTGGCTTTGTGCCAATTTTTATACCGCTGTTTCCTGAATTAGAATTGTTATTATTATTACTGTTCCCCCAGCTATTATTGTTATTTGCTGGAGCAGTATTCTGATTATTTGGAGCAATATTTTGATTGTTATAAGTATTTGTTGGTCTGTTGTTGTTATTGTATTTATAAACGTTGTTATTTTCTGTGTTGGAATTATTGCTGTTTCCATTATTCCATTTTTTAGAGCTGACGTTTTGCTGTGTGTTATTTCCGGTAGTAAAACCACCACCATTATTGTTATTGGATGGAGAATTATAATTATAATTCGAAACGTTTCCTTTTGTTATATGATTCGTGTTGTTATAACCTCCTGTTCTTGGTGTATACACTACATTTTTTCTGTTATTATCATAATATCCTTCATAATTTGAATAACCGTAATTATAGATGGCATTAGAACAGTAAGGAGAAAAACCATAGGAGTAGTTATTCCAACTGTTAAATGAATAGGGGTTGTAAAAACCTGTATTGTACCAACTGCTGAATCCGGGCTGAATAATAATTATCTGGTTATTGCTGCAAAACGGATTATAGAAATTATTATAACCATATGTCCAGCTTGGCGTAAACGAATAATTATCCCAGGTATTCCAGTTATTGTTGTACGAATTGTAAGGGTCGTAAAAATTATTGTAAGAATTAAATCCATAACTAAACTGAATGGATGAATTATGGAATCTTCTTATTCTGTCAGAATAGCCATATCCGAAATCAGAACTATAATCATTATCACTGTAATAATTGCCATTATTGTTGTTCGAATAATTCGGTTGCTTATCATTGTTTGAAGAAATGCGGTAATTTGAATTTCTATCTTCATCATAAGATTGTGTTGTTTCCACAGGAATTATTTTCTCTGTCTGTTCCACAGGTGCAGAATAGGTTTGTTTTACTTTTACTTGTTTAGGTCTTGGAGCATCATATACATCATCTTGTGCATTTGCAAGATTTACCTGCAAAATGCTGACCAGCAAAACGGAAAAAATAAATATATTTTTCATAACTGTGAATTTTAATCTTTTGGCAATCTTAAATCTCTTAATTTTATAAACCAAAAATACACATAATAGGTTTCATTTGATGCTGTATATTTTTTATTTTGAGCAAATGGAATATCATTTTAACTAAAATGAAAAATATTGTAACAAAAATATTTCAAAAAGCATACCAAACTTATGTTAATTAACATCTAATTTAGAAAAATGAGCAAGGAAATAACAAGCAGAGCAGAAAACTACTCGGAATGGTATAATGATTTAGTGTTAAAAGGTAATTTAGCAGATTATTCAGCGGTACGCGGCTGCATGGTAATTAAACCCTACGGTTTTGCTTTATGGGAAAATATGCGTGATGTATTGGACAGAATGTTTAAGGAAACAGGTCACGTAAATGCCTATTTTCCATTATTTGTTCCAAAGAGTTTATTTGAAGCGGAAGAAAAAAATGCAGAAGGTTTTGCAAAAGAATGTGCGGTAGTAACACATTACCGTTTAAAAAATAATCCGGATGAGCCGGGAAAATTAATGGTGGATCCGGAAGCAAAACTGGAAGAAGAATTAGTGGTTCGTCCGACATCAGAAGCGATTATCTGGAACACGTATAAAAAATGGATTCAATCTTACAGAGATTTACCTTTATTAATAAATCAATGGGCGAATGTGGTGCGCTGGGAAATGCGTACGCGTTTGTTTTTGCGTACCGCAGAATTTTTATGGCAGGAAGGACATACCGCGCATTCCACCAAACAGGAAGCCATTAATGAAACGGTGCAAATGATAAATGTGTATGCAGATTTTGTAGAAAATTATATGGCGTTGCCGGTGATTAAAG
>JAYVPA010000136.1:0-5105 GCA_043757615.1 Sphingobacteriales bacterium
AAATTTCTGACGGACAAAGGATATGTAATTTTATTCACTAACTGGCGTAATAAACGTTCCGAAATTGACATCATCGCACAAGACGGAAATATTATTATTTTTGCAGAGGTAAAGACAAGAAATAATGGTTCATTTGGCTATCCGGAAGAGTTTGTAGATAAGAATAAAATCAAGAAAATGCAGGAAGCAGCAGACGCATATATAGAACAGTTTGACTGGAAAGGTGAATTGCGTTTTGATATTATTTCAATTGAAAAAAATAATGTGATCACTCATTTTGAAGATGCTTTTTATTAAGGTGAAATTTGACAAAATTAAGTTGACAAAAAAATCTTTATCTTTGTCAACTATTTAATTTTAAACTGTAAAATTCAAAAATGACTAACGAACAATATAAAACACTCCTGGAAAGAGTTACCTCTTTCAGGAGGTATCTTTGACGTCGATAATAAGATTGAGCAAATAAAAGACGACGAGGCAAAAACCTTAGCACCAAATTTTTGGGATGACCAACTCAAGGCGCAGGCCCTGATGAAAGAAATCAAACAAAATAAACATTGGGTTACATTATACAAAAACATCGAAAAGAAATTCGATGACTTAAATGTTTTGCGTGAATTTCTGGAAATCGGCGAAGCAACTGACGAAGAAATAGACCAGCAATATCAAATCATCATTGATGAGTTGGATGAGGATGAATTCAAATCTACGCTCAAAAATGAAGAAGACAATCTAAGTGCCATTCTTGAAATCAACGCCGGTGCGGGCGGTACAGAAGCCTGCGACTGGGCTGCAATGCTCATGCGCATGTACACGATGTGGTCGAATAAAAATGGATATAAACTTTCTGAATTAGATTACCAGGCTGGAGAAGTTGCCGGAATAAAATCTGTGTCTTTAGAAATTACAGGTGATTTTGCTTTTGGTATGCTGAAAGGAGAAAACGGTGTACATCGTTTGGTTCGTATTTCGCCATTTAATTCGCAGGGTAAACGCATGACATCTTTTTGTTCTGTGTTCGTTCATCCTGTAGTAGATGATTCTATAAATATCGAAATAAATCCTGCAGATCTGGAATGGGATACTTTCAGAGCGCAAGGTGCGGGCGGACAGCACGTGAACAAAACGGAATCTGCTGTGCGGGTGCGGCATTTACCCAGCGGAATTGTGTGTGAATGTCAAACACAGCGTTCGCAAATCCAAAACAGGGAAACTGCGATGAAAATGCTGAAGTCAAGATTGTATGAAGCTGAATTGCAGAGACAGTTAGAAGCACGTGATGTCATTGAAGCGCAGAAAATGAAAAATGAATGGGGTTCCCAGATTCGCAGTTATGTACTGGATGACCGCTGGGTTAAAGATTTACGTACAGGTTACAAAGTCACTAATCCTGATAATGTATTAGACGGAGATTTGAATGGATTTTTCAAAGCATATTTATTGCATAAGGAACAAAAATAATGAATCGAAAAATCATCTTTATTACGCCTGTAATTGCATTGATTATTTCTTTAGTCTTATTTTTTATTGTATTGAAAAATGGTTGGTTTGGGCAACCCGGTTTTAGAGGTTTAGATTATTGCGAACATTCCAGAAATGCTTTAATCAAACAACCAGCCAATACATATTCTAATGTAGGGTTTATGATTGCAGGATTAATCATTGCATGGCAATTAATGAAAGAAAGATTCAATGACAACAGCAACAGGCTAACAAACACTTTATTTTATCCAACATTTTTTTCTACCTTATGCGTTTTACTGCCTCCTGCTTCTATGGCCATGCATGCAACCACTACATTCATTGGAAGTTATTTCGATGTGCTATCCATGTATTTATTAGGTGCGTTTATGTTCTCCTATGCACTGATAAGATTATTTAATTTATGTGAACCAAGGTTTTTTCTTTCATTTCTAAGCGTCCTGTTAACTTGCAATTCGGTTTATTTTTATTTTAGCAGACATATTATTTGGTTAGATAGACACGTTATATTTGGTTTTTTTATAATTCTGGCAACTTTATTAGAGTGTATAATTGTTTATAGAAATAAAACTTTGATAGTTAAAAAATGGGCAATTTATTATTCGGTTACTTTTGGTATTGCTTTTATCATTTGGAATTTATCCAAAACCGGCAATATGCTTTGTTATGAATATTCTTTAATCCAGGGCCACGCAATCTGGCATATTTTAAATGCATTTTCACTCTATTTTATGTTTAGGTATTATGTTTCTGAAGATAAAATAATGAAAAATGGAATCTGATTTAGTGGAAAATATCGACTACTACATCGATGAAAACGGTTTATTTGTTTTCACAAAAGCATATCATCTAAAAAAAGGTTATTGCTGCGGGAATGGCTGTAAGCATTGCCCTTGGGTAGATTCAGCTAAAAGTGAACAAGATTCTTCACTTCGTTCAGAATGACAAAAATGGTTACGCGCCTTTCAGGAAATAATTTACTACACGTTTTTCCAGCCAGTTGTGTTCTGCATTAATATCTTCGCAGAATCCGACATGTCCGCCGCCGATTGGAATTTCTAAAGAAAAATAGGTTGATTTTTTTGCCAGTTGCGTCGGATAACATTCTTTTGTCAACAAGGGATCATTATCAGCATTTATTAATAAGGTGGACGTTTTTAAACTTTTGATATACGTAGATGCCTGTACTTGCTTGTTATAATCTTCAATACTTTTAAATCCATGCATCGGCACCGTACAGCGTTCTGTAAATTCCCATAAATTTTTAGCCGCCATGATGTATTTATAATTCATGGCATCCGGATAACGCATTTGTTTTTTCTGTACTTTTTCTTTTACCTGTTTTGTAAATCTTCTTTCATAAATCTGATTCCAGCCTTTACATAAATGTGCAAACGAAGTTTCGTAATGAATAGGCACTGAAACAGCTACTGCTGAAATAATCTGTTTTGTAGAATTCCATTTCTCCTCCCCTAAATATTTCATGGTCATATTTCCTCCCATGGAAACACCAATCAGGTAGTATTCATCATATTCTCTTTTCTTTATAATATGTTCAACCACATAATCCAAATCATCTGTTTTTCCTGAATGATAACAAAAAAACTGACGGTTGTCTTCGCCGCTGCATCCACGGAAATTCCATACACAAACATCGAAATTATTACTATTTAAAATTTTCGTCAAACCTTTTGCATACACTCTGTCAGAGCTTCCTTCGAAACCATGGGATATAATAACAAGCTTATTACTGCCGGTTTTACTCCAGTCTAAATCCAGAAAATCATCATCCCAGGTTTCAACACGTTCTCGCGTGTATCCGACTCCTTCTACCTTTCTGTAAAGATTTGGTACAATAGTTTGCAAATGACTTGTATAAAGCCACTTCGGCGAATGAATTATCGGAGATGTATAAAGCATTTGGGTTTTATAAATTGGGTTTCAAATTCAATATATACTAATTATTTTAAAAAGTCAAGTAAAAAAATATTAACCTCATCAGGACAATCGTTCTGAGTCCAGTGTGAACACTTAGATATATATTTAACTTCGAACGTTGCATCAACATATTGATCCGTGTTGTACGTCAGTTCTTTTCCAAGCGCTTTGTCGCCTTCACCCCAGATTAATAAGGTGGGTGCCTGAATTTTATTTTTGAAGATTGCCCTGTTTGGTTTGGTCTGCAGCATCGCGCGGTAATAGTTTAAAGAACCTGTCAATGCACCTTCCTGTTTAAACGCTTTTACAAATTCCTTAAGATCTTCATCTGTAAAATTTTCTTTGTTGTACATCCAGCCTCGCACGAATTGTTTGAAGAATAGCGGCAATGTAAACTGATATACTATTTCCGGCAGCAATGGAATCTGATGCATAAACATATACCAACTCTTTAATAGTTGTGATGGATTTGATTTGAAACTTTTCAGCATTACTTTCGGATGGGGACAATTACACACTACTAATTTTTCTGTCAATTCAGGATATAAGGCTGCAAATGTCCATGCTACTGCGCCGCCCCAATCATGACCAACAATAAATGCTTTTTTAAATCCTAATTTTGAAATTAATTCAGCAATATCACTTGCCACTACATCTGTTTTATAATTTTTTACACCATGTGGTTTATCACTTAAATTAAAGCCGCGCAAATCCGGTGCAACAACTGTAAAGTGTTCCGCCAATACGGGTATCTGGTAACGCCAGGTGTACCAAAATTCCGGCCAGCCATGTAACAACACCACTAATTTTTTTCCTGTGCCTTGTTTGGCAACATGCAACTTTATTCCGGTTACATTTATATATTCATGTGTTACATCCAGCATGTGTAAGTATTTTACTAAAGATAAAGAGAGGAAATCAAAAACTAAACATTCTGAAATTATTAAATAATAAACTCAGCGTGTTTAATGCTGCAAATTTTGTTTTATTTTCAAGGCCTGTTTAGCTGCTTTAATCTTGTTTCCGAAAGATATCTTTTGATTTTTTTTGAATGAATAATTTTGTGGAATGAAGCCATCCTTTACAACATACTGACAAATTTCTTTTCCATACTTATCAATGCACGAAAGTTTCACAGAAGAATTTCCATTAACTTCCACTTTACCAAAAGCATCATTAAAGTTAGTATTGCTGATGCCTTGTCCGCCCTGGTTCCATAAATTGAGTTGTAAATTATTTTTAATGATGGATGCGAGTTTAGAATTCCTTTGTGCCAAACCGCCTGCCATCAATTCAGGAAAGCCGGAATTGCTGCCATTGTCTATTGCTGCAGTATGCGCATCTCCACTCAGTACAATCACATTTTTAATTTGATTCGTGCTGCAGAAGTTTAGAAGCTGTACCTGAGTTTCCGGAAATGCAAACCACATAGATGCTAATGAACCTGCAACATAAGCACCGGTCATACCATTAGGTAATTTTCGGTTCTGCACTTTTTTCAGCATCATAATATCCAGTACTTTCTTATAGGATTTGTTGAAGGTAACTCCACTGACAATGAATTTCCATTGAGCTTTTGAATTTTTTAACCCATTCAACAACCAATTCATTTGTTCTGTATTTAAAATCGCATGACCATTTGGAACATTGTATTTATAATAATTTCCTTTCTTTGAAAATACTTC
>JAYVPA010000137.1:0-5089 GCA_043757615.1 Sphingobacteriales bacterium
ATAAACAGGTTTTGTATTATTCAATGAAATTGCTTTATCAAAATCCGGAATTGCATCTGCAGGTTTTCCTAAATTAATTTTACAAATGCCTCGTTCATAATAAATATCCGGATTATACGGATTCAATGCAATATAGGAATCCCGGTCTTTCAGTGATAAATCATAGCGATTAATTTGTGCATATAATATCGCACGATTTGCATAACCATTGAGGTTTTCAGGATTTATTGCAAGACCTTTGTTTAAATCAGGTAATGCGGCATTTAAATTCCCAAGTATTGCATTTGCAGCACCTCTGTTTACTAATATTTCACCTGATGTTTTTTTCTCCGGTTGTCCAGCTATAGAATCCTGTGTAACAGAAATAGCATACGTTTCCAACGCCAATGTCAATAATGCATTCCGCTGTTCCATATAATTTGTTATCTGCGGATTCAAAGAAAATGCACTGTCTGTATATGCTTTTGCCAGATCATTATATGCATATGCATTTTTAGGTTCTATTGAAATCGCGTACTTATAATTTTCTATCGCTTTATTTCTGTCTTTTGCATCATCGCGGTAGTAACCTGCTGCATTCTTCCATGCTAGCGGACTGTTCGGATAATATCCTTTTACAAACTCCCAAAGTGTGCCGCCATTTTTCCATATTTTTTGTTGTTGTGAGTTCAGGAAAATTAAAACTGAAAAATAAATTCCGAAACAAATTTGAACAGGAAGTTTGTACGTTGGTTCTAATTTAATTGACCAGTCATATAACTTCGCTATTAAGAAAAATAAACCGATGTAAGCAATATAAGTAAAACGGTCAGCTAAAAAACCTTGTCCGGCTCCAACGATTTGTAATAAGAACATTACGTTGAATGTGAAAAAAGCCCATCCAAATATCAGTTCATTTTTTTGTTTACGGAAACTCCAAATCAAAAGCGATATAATACCAATTGGCACAAGTGCTAAACAAACATAGGCAATAACAGGCAGTTCCGGTGAATAGGGATACAACGGAGACATCTTATATGGATAAATACATTTGATAAGATATATCGCATAGGAATATGCACCAACAGCCAGTTTATCTATGAAATTATAATTCACAACACTGTTTGAAGAACTGATAGAATTATTATGTTTCAGGAAGTGAATATTTATCAAACCGAACGCTACCGAAAGTATCCACCATGGTAATTTTTCTACAACTAATACTTTTACGCTTTTCCAGCTTCTATTCTGATAAAAGTCTAAAGCAATCATTGTCAACGGTAAGGTTACCGTTTGTACTTTTGAAAAATAGGCAAAGACAGAAAGCAGAATCGTAAACACATACCATTTCGTTTTTGAAGCATCTGATTTTGTGTAATTGATGTAAGTAACTAAAGATGCAAGGTAAAACATTCCATACAATACATCTTTACGTTCTGTAATCCACGTTACAGATTCTATACGCATCGGATGAATGCCAAATAACAATGCGCCAATTACAGCAGCAACACGACTCAGTCCTAATTTTGAAAAAATGAAAAACACAAACAGCGTAGATACTAAATGCATCCATAAATTATTAAAATGAAATATAAACGGATGCTCTACAGGATTTTGAGCGAAAAAATATTTCTCTACAGCGAATGTAAATATTGGCAGGGGATTATAGTTACCAATCACATCAGAATTGAAAATTGTTTTTACACTTGCCCAATTCCAATTAGTTGCAAATGCTTTTAGTGTTTCGTTTTCCAGTAAGTTTTGTGGGTCGTCCCAGTTTACAAATCCTGCGGAGAGACTGGGAATAAATACTAGAAACGTTATTACAAGTACCGTTATTACAGATAAAATAAAATATAAATCAAGTGATTTTTTTGCTGCTACTGATATTGTTGTTTTATCAGAAACAAGGGCAGGTATATGTTGTTTCTTTTTGCTGCTGTTTGCTCTTGCATTACTTTTTGCCATTGTCAGGTTCGTGTTTATTTATCAGGAATTTTTTCAGTTCCTGAACATGTTCAGGATGACATCCTTGGAATTTATCCGCCGCAGCCAATTAATCGGTTTGGATTTTTCTTTACTAATTCTTCCAGTTCAGGCATCAAACTTTCTGTTGCATTTGAAAATGGCGATATATTATTTTCTTCTATTGGGTTTATCACTGCTGTTGATTTTTTCGGCAGTTGCGTTTTATTGACCCTCTTTTCTTTTTTAGGTTTTGCCATACTTAAAATTAAACATTTATCTTTATATAACGGAATGAAAAAATTAATTCAGAAATACACGGGCTTTATGCGCAACATACGTTTCCTGCATTTTATTTATAATTTATTGCACAAAAAAGGATTGGCGCATAATAAACACTTGTACCCGTATTTTGAAATTAAGAAATCTGTGTACAGTAGTATTTCCCACAAAGATTTCATTGGCAAAAAAGCAAAGGCTCCCTGGTTAGATATGATCATCAATGAGAAAGATATTCAGAATCATCCGGTGTTTTGTCATTTCCCTGAAGATATTGAAACACAAATCCTGAGTTGGCATAAAAACGGATTTCTTATCTGGAAGAGTTTTTTGGATGACGAAACAGTGGATGCAATTAATACTGATATTGATAATTTACTGGAAAAGAAGGAAGTAAACTTTAATTACACAAATCGTAAAATCTTCAATGCATACCGGCATTCTTTTACTATCAGGAGGGTGATAAAAGAAAAACAACTTTTAGAGTTATTATCTTTTATTCTGGATAAAAAAATACTTCCTTTTCAAACGATTAATTTTTTAAAAGGCAGTGAGCAGCATTCGCATTCTGATTCTTTACACATGAGTACATTTCCTCAAGGCTATATGATTGCAGCATGGTTTGCACTGGAAGATATTTCCGCAGAACAAGGTCCCTTGTCATATTGTCCCGGTTCGCATTTACTGCCCTATATCACTAATGATGACTATAACAATACCAGCAATGAATTTTTATTAGATGCGGATGCGAATAAAAAGTACGAAGAGAAAATGGCATCTGTTATCAAAGAAAATAATCTGCAGAAAGAAATTTTTCTTGCAAAGAAAGGTGATGTTTTTATCTGGCATGCAAACCTGATTCACGGCGGGGAAGCCATGCTGAATAAAGCACTGACGAGAAAAAGTATGGTGGTGCATTTTTTTGCGGATGATGTTATTGCCTATCATGAGATAAGTGAACGACCTGCAATTTTTGATACAGAATTAGTCGGTGAAGTTCATGATGAATTTTACAAAGGGCAAACGGATATTTTAGATGTGGGGTTTTGAGATATATGAGATGTGAGAATATAGAATTTGTCTCTTGTCTCAACTCTATTATCTATCAGTCTGTTTCACCAGAGTTCAGCTTCATCTGTATCAGATGGTTTTTCCATGTGATACAGTTTTCGTGTTTCTATTTTTTGTTTTTGTCTTTCAATAATTAAATCTGTCAGCACCTCTGCACTGTTTTCCCCTTTATGTTCCTGCATCAGCTTCCGAACCTTATCCTCATGCACATCGATTCTGTACAATAAAAACAACAAGTGTTCAAAGTCATTGTTTATCCAATCGTTGATACGCTGAATAATATGTTTTCTGAATTCAGCAAATGAACTAAAACTAATAGCGTTTTCTTCCAATAACTGTAACGTGTACTCTTGTATTTTCAGTGTATCTTCCATAACAGGCTTGAGATGTGTGAAATGAGATGATGAGATGGATTTAGATAATGCTCTCAACTCTCATCTCTATAATCTATTTATCTAAATTACAACTTTCTCTATTCCCATTCCAAAAAGTGCAAAATCAAAACGGACGGGATCTTTGCTGTCAATCATCTTTAAGTTACGCGTTAATTCGCAAACTGTCAACCAGTCACGTTGTTTTCTTTCGATCAGACTCAATTGTCTTGCATAATTTTCTACATGTACATCCAACGGACACATCAGGATGGAAGGTTTTATTTTTTTCCAAAGTCCGAAATCCACGCCGTTCTTATCTTTCCGGACCATCCATCGCATATACATGTTTAATCGTTTGCATGTTGACTTTCGTTCAGGTGTTGCAACATGTTTTTTTGTTCGGTGCGGAAAATTTTCTAAAGAAAAAAATGAATTGTGAAAATTAGTTAAAGCTTGTTCAGCATCTTCTTTTAAAAATAAATTTTCCAATGAATCATTTTTTGAATAATGTTGTTTCAGAAATTCAATAAAATATAAAACATCTGTAGCGTTAAATGTTCGGTGTACAAACGTTAAAAAAGGTTTTAGTTCTTTCTGCGAATGATGTAAAATAAAATCATGGGGCTGATTGTCCATGAGCATCATTAATTTATTACAGCTATTGATTATGGACTTACGGTTTCCCCAGGCCAGCGTTGCTGCGAATAAACCTGCAATCTCTATATCCTGTTTTTTTGTAAACCGGTGCGGAATAGAAATCGGGTCATCGGAAATAAAATCAGCACAATTATATTTATCATGATAAAAATTTAATAGATCGATCGTTTTTTGTGGAATCATGTTTGGCCGTTCTTGAATGCTGAGTTATCGCTGGATTGTTTCAGGATATACAACATATTTTTCCCTGCGAACCACAAGCCGGCAAAAGCAAGTATTGACAACATCGGAACACTTTTTTGCAGTAGGAAAAAATCATACGCGCCATGCAATAAAACCGGATAAATTAATCCTCTGCGAATCAATTCCGATTTGTGAGTCAAATCAAATTTTGCCAGACCAACATTATAACCCATAATTACCGCAAAAATTGCATGAGCCGGAATGGCTGTTACCATACGGCCTAACGCCACACCGATGCCGCCATCTGAAACATACAATACGTTTTCAAATGCAGCGAATCCCATGCCTATCATAACAGCATACACAATGCCATCCATTGGTTCATTGAATTCTGTCCTGTTGAATAAAATATAACGCAAGAAGAAAAACTTCGCGAATTCTTCACTTAATCCGACTACTAAAAATGCAAATAAAGCTGTGTTGATTATATTGCCGTCTTTCCCGATAAAATTACTGCCGAGTTCAGATGCTATTGCTGCGGGAAATGTACTGAAAACACCAAAACAGAATGCCATTAACAT
>JAYVPA010000138.1:0-57225 GCA_043757615.1 Sphingobacteriales bacterium
TGCAGATGGATTGTATACGATTTCCGCACCGTTTAAACCCAAACATCTTGCACCATCCGGGAAGTGACGGTCGTAACAAATGTACACGCCGATTTTTGCATACTTAGTTTGGAAGACAGGGTAGCCTAAATTGCCCGGTTTGAAGAAAAACTTTTCCCAGAAACCACTAGTGTGCGGAATATGGTTTTTTCTGTATTTACCTAAATAAGTTCCGTCTGCATCAATCACTGCGGCAGTATTATATAATACACCGGACTGTTCTTTTTCATACACGGGAACGATAATAACCATGTTGTATTTTTTTGCATATTCTGCCATGCGGTCAGTTGTAGGACCGGGAACAGTTTCTGCAGACTCATACCATTTTCTATCTTGTCCCGGACAAAAATAAGGGGTGTTAAAAATTTCCTGTAAGCATAAAATCTGTACGCCTTTTTTTCCGGCTTCTTCTATGTATGGAATATGTTTTTGAATCATCGCTTCTACAATTTCTGCAATGGTTCCTTCGCCTTCCGTTTTAGGCAAACTCATTTGAATCAATCCTGATTTTACAATTCTTGGCATGTTGTTTCTATTTTAATGTTGAATATTATTTTTTATTTTCACGCAAAGGCGCAAAGTTTTAAGACACAAAGTCATTAAATTTTTCCTTGTACTTTATTCCGTTTTACAAATTGTCCGTAGCCTTTTTCTACCAGACATTGATTATTATCTATCGCTACTATTCCTCTTAATAAAACTGTTTTTACTTTTCCTGTTACCTCCCATCCTTCATACGCAGAATAGTCTACATTCATATGATGTTTATCGACAGATAAGGTGTGTTTCTCATTCGGATCAAATAATAAAATGTCTGCATCACTACCCACTGCAATAGTTCCTTTTTTTGGAAACATACCAAATATTTTTGCAGGATTTGTACAGGCTACTTCTACATATTTATTTAAAGTAATTTTTCCTTTGTTCACGCCTTCACTGAATAATAATTCCATTCTGTTTTCTATTGCAGGATGTCCGTTTGGTATTTTGGAGAAATCATCCTTCCCCATTAATTTTTGTTCCCATTTAAATGGACAATGGTCTGTTGCCACCACATTCACCAATCCCTGGTTGATACCTGCCCATAATGTCTCCTGGTCTTTTTTCTCACGCAACGGCGGACTCATCACCCATTTTGCGCCTTCAAAATTTTTCTCATATAAAGATGCATCCAGAATTAAATACTGAATACAGGTTTCCACAAATACTTTTTGATTTCTGCGCGTAGCATTGCGGACAGCATTTAATGCACCTTCACAAGTCATGTGCACAATATACCCGGGACAGCCTGTGTAATTTGACATGTCAGCAAAACGACCACTGGCTTCTGCTTCGGTTACTTCCGGTTGTGATAAATAATGATATAACGGCTCTAATTTTCCTTCTGATTTATGTTTCGCAATCAAGAAATCAATCATATCACCGTTCGTCGCATGCACATTAATAAGACCGCCATGTTTTTTTACTTCCTGCATCAATCCTATCATCTGGCAATCGTCAATCATCAGAGCACCTTTATACGCCATAAATGTTTTAAAAGAAGAAATGCCCTCTTCTTCAATCATTCCCTGAATTTCTTTTTTGGTGTCTTCATTGAAATCCGTAACCGCCATGTGAAAACTATAATCACCTACTGCATTGTTATCGCTTCTGCCTTTCCATTCACTCAAAGCAGATTGCAAACTTTTGCCTTGTGTCTGCAATACAAAATCTATCACCATGGTCGTGCCGCCAAATAATGCAGCGCGTGTGCCTGTTTCATAATTATCACTTGAATAGGTTCCCATAAACGGCATGTCCAAATGAACGTGCGGGTCAATACCGCCCGGCATTACCAATAAACCTTTTGCATCAATTACAGTATCTGCTTGCTGCGACAGATTTTTACCAATAGCAATTACTTTCTCCCCTTCAATATAAATATCTGCGACATAGTCATCCGTTGCAGTAATTACTCTTCCGTTTTTTATTAAAGTTGACATTTCAATTTTATTTAAATTAACTCATAATTTTATTTTTTAAACCACATAGGCACATAGGATTTAAGTCAAATCGTTTGGTACAATTCTATTTGTTTGCCATAGTCACACAATAGCATCTTGTCTTTGACAAGATTACTCTGTGTTTCTCTAATTATCTTTCTATTGCTCATAACACTATGTGTCTATGTGTTTAAATTAATTATTTTAAAGTTCACCAATATCTTCATTCCATAATGCTGGATTCTTTTCTATAAAATCTTGCATGATGTGAATGCATTCTTCATTATTCAAATCTATAACCTCTACTCCATGTGACTGCATAAATTCTTTAGCGCCGGGAAAGGTTTTTGATTCTCCGACAATCACTTTTTTTATTCCGAACTGTACTACTGCACCCGCGCATAAGTAACATGGCATCAATGTAGAATATAACACAGCATCCTTATAGCTTCCTACACGACCGGCATTACGCAGACAATCAATCTCCGCGTGTGTAATCGGATCGCCATCCTGCACACGTTTGTTATGACCACGTCCAACTATTTTTCCGTCTTTTACCAGTACGCTGCCGATTGGAATTCCTTTCTCGCTCAAGCCTGCTTTCGCTTCGTTAATCGCAGCTATCATAAATTCATCTGTCATTATTTTTTGTTTTTATTTAAGATGTAATAAATGCTTCCTGAAAGTATAAACCCAACAAACCACGCAAAATTGTACAAGCCTAAAATCCATTTCGGAATTGCAGTTGCATCAATCACTTTTATTGTAGCTAAAAAACCGGGAACATTGGGTGCAATACCCACTAACAATGCAATAATTGCTGCATAATTAATTCCATTGGAAAAGCTATATATACCTGTTGGATTGTATAATTCTGTTGTGTTTAATTCTTTGCTGCGGATGAAATAATAATCGACAATCATGATGCCGCCGACAGGGCCTAATAAACTTGAATATCCTACCAGCCATGTAAAAATATATCCGCTCGGGTCTGCAATTAATTTCCATGGGAAAATTAAAACGCCAATTACGCCGGTGATATAACCTCCAGCCCTGAAATTAATTTTTGAGGGCGCGAGATTTGCAAAATCATTTGCCGGACTTACAATATTTGCTGCAATGTTAGTGGCTAATGTTGAAATAGCAACAGCAATCATCGCTGCGCTTACCAATAGTTTACTTTCAAATTTTCCTGCTAATACTAATGGATCCCAGATAGTTGTTCCGTAAATAATTGTTGTAGCAGATGTAACCACTACACCGATAAAAGAAAATAAAGTCATGGAAGATGGCAGTGCAATTGCTTGTCCGACTACTTGTGCTTTCTGACTTTTTGCATAGCGCGTAAAGTCAGGAATATTTAAAGAAAGTGTTGCCCAAAAACCTACCATGCCTGTTAATGCAGGAAAAAAGAATTTAAAAAAATCTGCTGTTGTTGAAAATTTGGAAGATTGATGCAAGATTGGTCCTAAACCATGTCCTGCGCTGATTGCCCAGAATAATAAGGCTAATGCAGCTGCCGGCAAGAAGAATGCTTTAAAAATTAATAATTTTTTTATGCTTTCTACACCCAAATAAACCACAAACATATTCAACAACCAAAAAGCAAAAAAGCAAATTGCTGGTCCTGTTTGTAAATCAAATGATGGTGGAAAAATTTGCGGTAATGTTTCTAAAGATGGAATCCACAAACGCAGCATTTGATAAATTGCAAAACCTCCAATCCATGTTTGTATGCCGAACCAACCGCAGGCAACTATCGCGCGCAACATAGCAGGAATATTTGCGCCTTTTGTACCAAAACTTGCTCTTGCAAAAACAGGAAAAGGGATACCGTATTTAGCGCCGGCATGACCATTCAATATCATTGGAATTAATACGACTAAGTTTCCTAAAAAGATAGTCAGGATTCCCTGCCACCAATTCATGCCGCCTTCTATTAAAGAACTTGCGAGCATGTAGGTCGGTATGCACAAACTCATGCTTATCCATAAAGCGGCGTAGTTCCAGGTGTTCCATGTTCTTTTACTTTCCGGAATGGGCGCTAAGTCTTCGCTATAGAGAGACGATGTTGTTATGTTTTGATTCTCTGTCATTTATTTTTTTTAGCAAATTAATTGTTGTGATATTATATTGATACAGTGACTATGTTTATTAATTATTATTTTTCAATACCAAGTATACATATCCATATAAACCATCTTCATTCCCATTTTTCATTCTTTTCATAATTTTTTGTCCAGGAAAAACTATTCCGTCTCCAATCTCAACGGCAATATTTAATTCACCAGCCTTGTCATTGTCATCTGTTTTCCATTTACTATTTGTAGAATTCTTTATAATAACTTCACCAATGTATGAACTCATAGCAAAAAGTTTATAACCAAGCTTATCAGATAATTTCGAATTTTCTTTTGGACTTCCATCTGAAGAATTTTCTTCGATAAATTGATCTATAAATTTTACGCTTTCTATTGAATAGTCCAAATCTATATTATTCTCTTTTTTGAAATAATCTATTATCCATCTGCTTGCAATCGGGATGTCTGTTGCTAATTTCGAACCAAATTTATTTCTTAGTAATTTATTCAATAAAAAAAGCAACATAAATATTACTACACTAGTTACTATTTTTAAAGTATTCATGTCTTTTTGCTTTTTATGCTCTTATACTAAATTCTCATCTGCAATCTTCAGTGCTTCGCTGATGATTGCCAAGCCTTCATCAATTTCTTCTTTGTTTATTGTTAGAGGTGGTGCGATGAAAATGTAACCCCATCTTACAAACGTATACATTCCCAAAGCTCTGATTTTTGCCGCAATCTGGTTGGTGATTTTTAATTCATCACCGCTTGCATTATACGGTGCCATTAATTCACCCGTACTTTTATTCTTTAGTACATCTAAACAACCCAGCAATCCTGTATTTCTGAAAGCACCCATGCTCGGATGTTTTGCTCGCATTGCGTCAATTCTTTCTTCCATATAAGCGCCCATTTCGCGGGCGTTTTCAATCAGGTTATCACTTTCATAAATATTGATAACTGCTAATGCCGCCGCCAATGAAACAGGATGTCCGTTGTAGGTCAAGCCAATCATCATCGGTGTGTTTTCAAATTTTGCAGCAATCTTATCTGACACCATCAAACAACCTAAAGGCAAATATGAAGAAGTTAATCCTTTCGCCATGCAAATCATATCCGGAACAATGTCGTGATTTTGAAAACCAAACCATTTGCCCGTTCTGCCAAATCCGCTCATCACTTCATCTGCAATAAAAAGAATTTCATATTTTTCACAAAGCGATTTTATACCTTTTAAATACCCTTTTGGATAATGCAAACAACCCGAGGAACCGCTTTCGCCTTCCATAATAAAAGCAGCAATATTTGCCTTTCCTTCAAAATGAATTGTTCTTTCTACATATTCTAAACTTAATTGCAACTTAGTCGCCTCATCCAGATCTTTCATTCCAAAGAAATAATATGGGTCATCCAACAAAACTGTATTTGGCATTTGTTGTGCATCATTCGCTATTTTTCTCGGGTCGCCGCCAACTGACATACCGCCGATAGAACCGCCATGGAAGGCTCTGTAGCGACCAACAATTTTATGTCTACCTGTATACAGTCTTGCTAATTTTATTGCATTGTCTACAGAGGACGTTCCGCATAAAGTATAGAATGCTTTGTTCAAATCACCGGGACATATCTCCGCTAATTTCTTGGATAATTTTGCTCGGATTTCTGTTGTACAAGTTGGTGCTACGAAACTTACTTTCTGCATTTGTGCTACAACTGCAGCCGTTACACGCTGGTCGCCATGACCAATATTTACTGATATTAAGCCAGAAGAAAAGTCGATTACTTTATTACCGTCACAATCATATAAATAAACTCCTTCTGCTCTTTCTACTGCCAATGGATTTACACTTCCCTGTGCCGACCAGGAGAATAAACTGAATTCTTTGCTGTCACTTACTATTTGTTCTTTTGTCATTGTATCTATTTCTAAATTTGGCATCTTATTTTTTCTAATTATTACAATATATGGTATAACTTTTTTAACCACATAGAAACATAGTAAAACTATCTTCTTTTAAAGAATTTCATAGGAATTTAAAAATTCTCACATATCAGATAATGATTTTAAGCTATGTAAAAATTTATTTTCTTATGTTCTCCTTTTTATTCACAAAAAACTATGTCTCTATGTGGTTAAAATTAATTAACTCATCCAGTTCACGCCTGCTTCCGGATTCCATTTCGTGGTGCTTTTTTTCAATTTCGTCCAAAATTCTATAGAACTTTTACCTGTGATATCACCCACGCCAAATTTACTTTCATTCCATCCGCCAAAAGAAAAAGGTTCGCGAGGTACGGGCACGCCTACATTCACGCCAATCATACCTGCACTTGCATGATCAATGATATATCTCGCCATGCTGCCATTTTGTGTAAATACACTCGCAGCATTTCCATAAGGATTTGCATTTTCTATCGCTAATGCTTCATCTACAGTATTCGTACGCATAATGCTGATAACCGGTCCGAAGATTTCTTCTCTCGCCACCGACATATCCTGTGTTACAAAATCAATTACTGTTGGTCCTACGTAAGTCCCATTTTCTTTTCCGGCAACTTTTGTATTTCGGCCGTCTACTAAAATCTTGGCTCCGTTTTGTTCTGCTTCTGTAATATATTGTTCAATTCTTTGTTGTGATTCTTTATTAATCACTGCACCTAAGTTTTTTCCGGGCACGATTTTTTTTGCTTCCTCACAAATTTTATCTATGATGTTATCTACATTTCCTACTGCAATCATGGCACTTGCCGCCATGCAACGTTGTCCCGCACAACCACTCATAGACGCTGCCACGTTTTGAGCCGTCATTTCAGGCTTTGCATCCGGCAATACTAGTAAATGATTTTTTGCACCACCTAAGGCGAGGCACCTTTTAAAATTATGAGTCGCACGCTGATATACAATTTTAGCAATTTTAGTAGAGCCTACAAATGACACCGCTTCAATATCCGGATGGTCGCAGATTGCATTTACGATTTCTACATCACCATGAACTACATTAAATACGCCGTCAGGCAAACCTGCTTCCTTTAATAATTCTGCCAATCGTCCGCAGCTCAATGGTACTTTTTCAGATGGTTTGATAATCATGCAATTTCCTAAAGCAATAGCATTTGGAATGGTCCAGTTAGGAACCATGGATGGAAAATTGAACGGAACAATAGATGCCACAACACCTAGCGCCACATGTTCGGTACGGCATTCCACTCCTTTACTTACTTCTAAAATTTCTCCTGTAACTAATTGCGGTAATGAAGTAGCAAATTCCGTAAGCTCAATACATTTTTCTATTTCGGCAACTGATTCACCGTAGGTTTTGCCATTTTCTTCGCTGCACAATTCAGCTAATTCTTTCAAATATTTTTCGAGTAAATGTTTATATCTGAAGAAAACCTGTACTCTTTCTTTAATTGGTGTTTTGCTCCAGGCAGGAAATGCCGCTTTTGCTGCTTTTACTGCATCATCTAAATCTTTAGAAGTTGACATGGGAACTGTCGATAAAAAATTTCCATCCAACGGAGAAATCACCTCCATTTTTCTATCTGTTCCCGCAGGCACAAACTGTCCATTGATGTAATTGTGGATCGCTGAATACTTCATGTTTGTTTTTATTTTTTTGTTACGACATAAAAAATCGCACAACAATTCGTGTGATTATTATGCAAAAGGTTCATTCTCATTCTACTTTCCCTAGAAGTGAGCCAACTAATATATGAAAAAGTTTTTTAAATAGAAGCGTTTTTAGGAAATTTTCACTTGTTGTAAAATCTAAGAAAGAACCAATCTAAATTAATAAAACAGATTTGGTTGATTATTTTTCTGAGATGCTTTTCATCCCAAAAAGTTCGTCCGCCATATTATTTATATTCAAATTGTTAAAAGACGGAATTCAGACATAAAAAAACTGCTTAGAAAATTCTAAGCAGTTTACATTCATTTGGTTTATATAAAAATCTTAAAATGGTAAATCATCATCGATCTGATCAGCAGGAACATCTGCTGTTGTATAAGCAGGTGCTGCATTTTGAACCGGAGTTGCTTTAGCTGCATTATTGTTTGAAGATGTATTATTATTGTTATTATTAATTCTCCATGCTTTTACATCTGTGTACCACTTTCCATTATACTCACGGCTTTCTACCTCAAATTCTACGGAAATATCTCTGCCTTCTGCAAATGAATCGCTATTCACTAAATCACCCCAAAATACAACTGCTACTTTCTTAGGATATTTTCCATTATCAATTTCAAGAACTACCTGTTGTTTTTTCCAAACGCCGTTTTTCCCTTCTCCTGATTCTACAGGATTTACTTTGTACACTTTTCCGCTTAATTCCATTGTAACTTATTTTTTACAAAAGTAAAAAATAGTAATGAGTAATAAGTAATGAATAATGAGATTTTATTCACCATTTCCACAATAAAACTAACACATTGGTTCATTTATTAATTTATACATAAGCTATAGGTGGAATTCTAATGCATTGGTTAATGTTACTAATAAAAAAATACTATTTTTAACTTATGGATACAACAATTATTCAACATGTTTCAAAAGATACCTTGCATTTTTTTAGTGATAATAAAGTTCTGCTGAGCCTGGTTATGGGTCTGGGTTTAAGCGCCAGCTGCGGATTCAGGGTTTTTGTGCCGCTGTTGGTGGCAAGTATTGCTACTAAAATGGGTTTGCTTCATTTGGGGTCAGGTTTTCAATGGATGGGCAGTATGGCTGCTATTATTTGTTTTGGTGCCGCTACACTTTTTGAAATTGCGGGTTACTATATACCGTTTGTAGATAATATTTTAGATACTATCACAACACCGGCGTCCGTGATTGCAGGAACGATTCTTACGGCTTCTGCGATTTTACCGGATATTGACCCTATGCTGAAATGGGGATTGGCGGTGATTGTCGGGGGTGGAAGTGCCGGCATCATACAAGCAGGAACTGCATTAACACGGGCAACATCCAGTGCCACTACTGCCGGTGTGGCTAATCCGATTGTAGCTACCGTAGAACATATTTTAGCGATTGTAGGAAGTATTTTCAGTATTCTTATTCCATTTGTAATTGCAGCAATAGTTTGTGTGGTAATTGTTGTTTTATTATTTCTTGTAATAAGATATTTCAAAAAACACATTCCGAAAACGGAAGTGGTGTCTAAACAGAAAAAATAGCTTTTTAACCACATAGGCACATAGTTTTTTTAGATGAGCAATTCGGGTTTTGCAATTTATAATCGGACTGTGAAGAAGTATAGTGCAAGCTTTGCTTGCTCTATATTAAACTATTGACTGCTGCTAATTATTATCTGACCTTTAAACTCTTTACTTTGTTTCTATGTATCTATGTGGTTAATAATTAAATGTCATGTATCTTGCATCTTGATTCTATTAGTCATTTAATGAACGCTTCCACACAAAATAGTCTTAACTTTTTTTCGAAACTTACAGTTCGGAGATTGTGGAATATGGGTCTGATTTATCTTTCTTTTTATCTCACTAAATTTCTGAAAAAACCGATTCAACTCGGAATGCCTTTTTCCATTTCGTTTGAGCCAACTACTTCCTGTAATCTGCGTTGTCCGGAATGTCCAAGCGGTTTGCGTTCTTTTACCAGGGAAACTGGAATGCTGAAACAGGACTTTTTTCAAAAAACTATTGATGAAATTTCGAAAGATTTAATTTACCTCACTTTTTATTTTCAGGGAGAACCTTATCTACATAAGAATTTTCTGGAAATGGTTTCTTATGCAAAAAAGAAAAAAATCTATACTGCAACGTCTACAAATGCGCATTATCTAACGGATAAAATGTCGAAGAAAACCATTGAAAGCGGTTTGGACAGATTGATTATTTCTATTGACGGTACTACACAGGAGACGTATCAAAGTTATCGTGTGGGTGGCCATTTAGATAAAGTGATTGAAGGCGCAAAGAATATTGTGAAATGGAAGAAAGAACTGAACGCAAAAACACCATATATTATTTTTCAGTTCTTAGTGGTGAGGCCAAACGAACACCAGATTGATGAATTAAAATTGCTGGCAAAAGAAATTGGTGTGGATGAAGTGATTTTAAAAACGGCACAGGTGTATGATTATAAAAATGGCAACGAACTGATTCCTGAAAACGAACAATATTCCCGTTACAGAAGAAATAATGACGGCACTTATTCCATCAAAAATTCATTGGAAAATAACTGCTGGAAATTATGGCATAGCTGCGTAATTACCTGGGATGGAAAAGTAGTTCCCTGTTGTTTTGATAAAGATGCGCAATATCAGTTAGGGGATTTGCATACACATACATTTTCACAAATCTGGAACAATGATTTGTATAAAGATTTTCGTATAAAATTAGTGAAAGGCAGAAAAGAAATTGACATCTGCACGAACTGCAGCGAAGGTTGTGAAGTCAATTTTAATTACGAAGTGTAATCAGAAATTACTTCCCAATCGCATCATAAATCACCTGCTGTATTTTAGGGCGAATACCTTGTTTTGCTAATGTATTTACATCCGCACTTGGATAGACGCGATTACACAAGAAAATAAATACCAGATTATTTTTCGGGTCAGCCCAAGCGATAGTACCTGTAAAACCTGTATGTCCAAACGATTCAGGAGAAGCAGCATCACAGGTTGGTCCATCTTGTCCTGCTGGTGTTGGCTTATCAAAACCAATGGCGCGTCTATTATTTGGATATTGTTTTGAAGTGAAGTTCTTTATTGTGGACGGCTCATAATATTTATAACCTCCATAAGTTCCGCCATTCAATAACAACTGAAAATATTTTGCTAAATCATTTGCATTAGTAAAGATGCCTGCGTGTCCACCCACGCCGCCCAACAGTGCTGCCCCCTGATCGTGCACAGTTCCTAATAATAAAGATTTCCGGAAATTCTTTTCGATTTCTGTTGGCATGATTTTATTCAAATCATATCCATTCCATCGCGGATTGTATTGTGTGTAGTTCATTCCTAACGGAGAAAATAAATATTTCCTTGCAATATTCTGCAGTGAATCCTTATACGTTTTTTCTACAATCTGTTTTAATAAATAATAACCTAAATCGCTGTACTTATATTCTTTCACCGGCGATAAACCACAGTTATAAATCATGCTCCAAACAGAATCCTGAAACGATTTTTTTAAATACAAACTATCTAAAATTTTTACAGAAAAAACAGAATCTTGCACTTTAGCATACCACAAACTATCAGGATTTCCTGCTGAATCCAGCGTGTTTTTATAAAACGGAATCCATGCTGGCAAACCTGCCTGATGACACAGCATTTCTTTAATGATAATATCTTTTTTGTTAGAACCTTCGGGATAAGTATAATAATCACCCAATTTTTTCTCGACATTAATCTTTCCTTGTTCCTGCATCTTCATAATTAATGGCAACACTGCTGTGACTTTACTCACAGATGCAATATCAAACAAATCTGTTGTTTTTGTAGCAAGTGTATTATCATAGGTGTGGAAACCATATGCTTTTTCATAAATCACATTTCCGTCTTTAGCAACCAGCAATTGCGCACCGGGAAAAATCCTGTCTTCAATGGCTTTGTAAATAATCGCATCCACTTTTTGCAAAGTCTTTGGATTCATATTCACTTCCAGCGGACTGCCATATTTTAAACGCATGTTCGGGTTTGTACATTCACCATCACCATACTGGAATTTACCAACCGTAACAGGCAAAGTGCCTTCTGCACCGCGCGCACCAAAGATGATTTGTGCAGTAATAGTTTCCGCTTCCTCCTCTTCATTATATCCAACAATCACCGTATTAAAATCCTGGAAATATTTTAAGCTGTACGGTGAACCCATTACTGCCAATATCGTTTGATTTTGCTTATTGACTTGTTTTAAAAACGAGATTGAATTTTCTGTCAGGCCAAAATTCTTGGCGGCAAAACGACTCATATCCTGCACATCAATAATCACTAAATGATATGCTTTTAATTTTGTCAGAACATCATTAAATGTTGCCAGAGAAGCATCTTTCGGAACAAAGAAATGGTCTACTTGTGTATATTTATCAAGCGTCGCAGAGAAGATAGTTGGATTGCTGCTGCCAATTCCAACATGTGCAATTCGTTTTTGTAAGTTCAAAATTGGAATCATAAATGCGGAGTCTTTTACGACTGTAATCGCATTTTCCATCAACTTAAATTTCAGGAATTTTGCATTTTCGTTATTAATATCCGCATCAATGCCTTCTAATTTTATGGGTTCATATTTATTTAAACCCAACCAGTATTTTGCAGCTAAGATTTTGCGTACTTTTTGGTTAATTACTTCTTCTGAAATTATAGAATCCTGTAGCACGGCACAACGAACGCCTGCTATAGCAGCATCCACATCATCCGGAAATAACATTACATCATTACCCGCTATAATTGCCATCACTTCTGCCACACCTGACGGATAAAATTTAGTAATGCCTTTCATGTTCATCGCATCGGTAAACACCAATCCTTTAAAACCCATGGAATCAATCAATTTTTGCTGCACAATTTTGGGTGATAAAGTTGCTGGAAAATTTGGTGCCCCATCCATTGCCAACACATTTAAATGCGACACCATGAGACTGCCAACGCCATAACGGATAAACTGCCTGAACGGATATAACTCTACGGATTCCAGTCTTTCTATAGAATGTTTTACAACAGGTAAATCTTTATGCGAATCCACATCCGTATCGCCATGTCCCGGATAATGTTTACCACTTGCAAGAATTTTATTATCCTGCAAACCCATCATATACATCAATGCTCTGTGCACTACGCCAAATTTATTGTCTCCGAAAGAACGGTCGTTAATCACAGGATTATTCGGATTACTGTTTACATCAATATCGGGCGCAAAATTGATATGGATGCCAATGCGTTTCATCTGTCGCGCAATTTCTTTACCCATGTCATATATCAAATCCTGATTATCAACCGCGCCCAATGTAAGCTGACGCGGATAGGAAATCGTATTATCCAAACGCATCCCCAATCCCCACTCACCGTCGAAACCAATCCACAGCGGCGTTTTACTTTCTGCCTGATAACGGTTGGTTAATTCTGCCTGTTTTTGCGGTGTTCCCTGAAAAAAAATCAAGCCGCCAACTTTATAATCTTTAATGTATTTATCAATTGCCTGATAGCTTGTTTCATCTTTATTGGAATATGCTGCCACCATAAATAATTGCCCGATTTTTTCATCCAACGTCATATTTCTCAACATAGAATCCACCCAAATATTAGAGGTATCTTTTAGATAAGGAGGATTAATTGCTTTAGAGTACACAGCATGCAGTAATAAGTATGCAGTCAATAATTGTATAATTACAGTATTATTGAATGGTAGAATATTTTTCAATTTTTTTAAAAATATGTTTGTGTCTTTGTCTTTCATTGTATAATTATCCAATTCTCTAATTCACTCATTGTCCTCAAAAATCAGTCCTAAATGTGCTCAAACATAAGAAAATCTGTTGTTTATTAATCAGCAAAATGTACACCTTTGTGAAAACGGCATTTTTGATGATAATTTAATGGATCAAATAACAGCATTTAACACGTTGTAACGGGTACAATTTCGTATTATTGTGTACGTATTATGTCTGATATTATAAAACTTTTACCTGATGCTATTGCCAACCAGATTGCTGCCGGTGAAGTGATTCAACGACCGGCTTCGGTGGTGAAGGAATTGCTGGAAAACAGTGTGGATTCAGGTGCAAAAAGTATTCAGTTAATCATTAAAGATGCAGGTCGTGCGCTGATACAAGTGGTAGATGACGGCTGCGGAATGAGTGAAACGGATGCACGCATGTGTTTCGAACGACATGCTACTTCTAAAATTAAAAAAATTGAAGATTTATTTTCATTATATACGTTTGGTTTTCGTGGTGAAGCAATGGCAAGCATTGCTGCTGTTGCGCAGGTGGAAATGAAAACCAAACTGCATGACAAAGAAATCGGAACGATATTGATTACAGAAGGCTCAAAAGTAATTTTGCAGGAACCAACCGCGACAAATTCCGGCACATCTATTTCTGTGAAAAATTTATTTTACAATGTACCTGCACGTCGTAATTTTCTGAAATCAAATTCTATTGAAACCAAACATATCTTCGATGAATTTGTGCATGTGGCATTAGCAAATCCATCTGTCTTCTTTTCTTTGCATCATAACGGTATTGAAGTGTATCATTTGAAAGCTGCCAATATCCGTCAGCGTATCGTAAATATTTTTGGAAAAAATCATAACGAAAGGCTGGTTCCGATAGAAGAAATTACTGATTACGTTAGTGTGCGCGGTTTTATCGGTAAACCGGAAGTAAGCAAGAAAACGCGCGGTGAACAATTCTTTTTTGTCAACAATCGTTTTATAAAAAATAATTTCCTGAATTACGCTATTTCTAAAGCATATGAAGGACTAATTACTGATAAAAATTTCCCTTTTTATTGTTTGTTTATAGATATCGAGCCTGGCGCTATTGACATCAATGTACATCCGACGAAACAGGAAATAAAATTTGAAGATGAGAAGTCTATTTATTTATTACTGAATGCTGCCGCGAAACATGGTTTATCGCAATACAGTGTGATGCCTACGATAGATTTTGAACATGAATCTACTTTTAATCAGTTAGTGGATGAACGCGTTTACACTGAACAGCCTTTTAAAGTGGTGCAATCGAAGCTGAATGCAGAGAGCAATACGCGAGGTTCGTATCATTCACCATTTGATAAAGATATTCCGGTTACACATCAGAGGGATTTCTCTGAAAATAAAAACGGCAATTTTGATGACTGGAAAAAACTGTACGAATTTGATGAGGAAACACAGGAGCGTTCTGTAACGATTCGCAGTAAAATGGATCAGTTGCAGGCATTGGAAAATGAAAATGAGATTTCCAATAATCCTTTTAAAGATGAACGTTTTGAACCGATTCAATTACATGAACGTTATATTCTTACTCAAATAAAAAGTGGTTTCATTTTAGTGGATCAGCACAAAGCACATCAGCGTATTTTATTCGAAAAGTATCTAAGAAATTTATCAAATCAGCCCGCTTCTACGCAGCAAACTTTATTTCCTAAAACACTGGAATTAAATAACAGCGATTCGGAAATACTAAAAGAAATCATTCCTGAATTAAAAGCATTGGGTTTTGACATACAGTTTTTTGGCGGCACTACTTTTGTCGTGCATGGTATGCCCGCAGATTTACGCGATGAAAATGAAACTCTATTGATAGAAAAATTGTTAGAAGATTTTAAAACGAGCAATAAAACGGATAATTTTGATAAACGTAAAAATGTAGCAAAAACATTTGCTTACCAGACAGCGACAAAATCAGGAACAACACTGGATAAAAATTCCATGCAGCAATTAATAGATGAATTATTCGCATGCGAACAACCGACTATAAATCCTGCGGGTCTGGCTACGTTTATACAATACTCATTCGACGAAATTGAACGGAAATTTGGTAATTAAATCTCCGCTGACAAATATATTTTAACCACATAGAGACATAGTCTTATTTTATAATGAAAAAAAGAAGAATTATAGAAAATCAGAGTTTTCATCTTCGATGAAAATATTTTGTGTCTTTGAGTGAAAATAAATAAACAAGAAAATACATGTCACAATTTGGAAATAATTTTAGTCTGAATAATACTACCCCTGTTGTAAAAAACCTCATTTTACTGAATATTTTTGTATTCATTGCCTGCCTTATATATCCGAGTCTTACAGATATTTTAGCTATGCACTATCCAACTAATCCTTCGTTTAAGCCATGGCAAATTATAACGCACATGTTTACGCATGCAAATCCGCGGGAAAACTTCAGTAACATCTTTCACATTTTATTCAACATGTATGCTTTATATACTTTTGGTGCCATACTCGAAAACGAAAAAGTATTAGGCAGCAAGCGTTTTGCATTTCTGTATTTATTTTCAGGGCTGGGCGCTATTGCTTTTCATTTAGCAATAAGTGCCCTAACAACTTATCATTATACAGGAACAGTTTTTCTTAACAATGACACTGTTGCTCATCTCAATTTAAGTGAAAGTGCATTAAAAAATCTGGGTGCTATTTACTTTCAAAGTTTAATCGGTGCCAGTGGCGCGATTTATGGATTACTTGCGGGCTTTGGTTATCTGTTTCCCAACGCGCCTTTGATGTTCTTATTTGTACCTGTTCCTATAAAAGCAAAATACATGATTCCCTTAGTAATTATCTCCTACGACATTGCATTTGCACAAGTTGGTTTAGATAATGTAGCGCATTATGCGCATATCGGCGGTGCAGTATTCGGATTTTTATTAGTTTTATTCTGGAACAAGACGAACCAAAAAACGTTCTATTAATAATGAATATCTGGCACGACATAAAATGGCAATACAGATACGGCTCAGATTTAATCAAATTAATCCTGATCAACATAGCTGTTTTTATTATTATCAACTTAGTCAACATTCCATTTATTCTTTTCTCAAAGAGCATTCCTTTTAATATTGTAAACTTTCTTTCCTTATACGCATCTCCTTATAATTTGCTGCGCCACCCCTGGGGAATTTTTACTTACATGTTTATCCATGAAGGTTTTTTTCATCTTCTATTTAATATGCTTGGGCTGTATTGGTTCGGACAAATTGTGCAGGACATGATCGGCAAACGTAAAATCCTTCCAATATTTATTTTTGGCGGAGTCTTTGGTGGACTCGTATATGTTTTAGCATACAACACTTTTCCTGTATTTAGTTCTGTAGTTGCAAGTTCTTTAAATATGGGCGCATCCGCCGGAGTAATGGCCATTGTTGTAGCAGCAGCTACTATTGCACCTGATTATGAAATCAGGTTAGCGATATTTGGTCCGATAAGAATAAAATGGATTGCATTTGCTTACGTACTGTTAGATTTGATTAATATTCAAAATGGAAATGCCGGTGGTCATATAGCACATTTAGGCGGTGCATTGTTTGGTTTTATCTTTATCAAATTACTGCAAAACGGAACTGATTTATCAAAACCTTTTTATGCAGTTACAGACTTCTTTCCAAATCTTTTTAAAAAGAAACCGAAATTAAAAGTAGAGTATAAAAAAGAATATGCGTATACCCATACGCAAACTAAAAGCAATACCAAACCTCAAAATGATATTGTCAATAAACAGGAAAAACTAGACGCCATTCTGGATAAAATTAACCGATCGAGTTATGATAGTTTATCCAAAGACGAGAAAGATTTTTTATTTAAAATAAGCCGGGAAGATTAATCGCTGATTACACTGATTTTAATGATATTAAAATGGGTATGATGATATGATTTTAAAGAAATAAAGAAAGTTTTATATCTTTCTAAAATCTAAATAGAAAAATGAAACTTATAAAATGGCTCATATCGTTTACTTCACGCACAGTGAATATTGTCTTTGTAGCATTGCTCCTGATTAGTTTATCTGCTTCTTATATTAGCCCTGAAAGAATATGGTTCTTACCATTTAATGGAATGACACTTCCACTTTTCATATTGATTAATCTGGTTTTTGTTATCATCTGGATATTACGCAAAAGACATTTTGCCGTAGTTTCCTTACTCAGCATTGCAGCCTGTCTGCCGCAATTATTTAAATTATTTGCAACAAATTTAGGGAAACCAAAAATTGAAACACAGCTGACAAAAACAATCAAAGTCATGTCATATAATGTACGAGATTTTGATTTATATAACTGGAGTGAAAATGCAAATTCTAAAGAAAAAATATTTCAAACTATAAAAGAAAAAAATCCGGATGTGATTTGCTTTCAGGAATTTTATAATGACACTACACAAGAATTCAATACCATACAACAATTACAAAAATTAGGTTATAAAAATTATTCTTTTACAAGAGAACTCGTGTTACGAAATACTGATGAATGGGGAATTGCATTATTTTCAAAATTTCCTATCAAAGAGCAAGGCAATATTATAAAACAACCTTTTAAAACAGGTTACGGCAAAAAACCATTTAAAGGTTTATATGCTGATATTGTGATTGGGGATACGGTGATTCGTTTTGTAAATGTTCATTTGCAATCTATTTATTTCGGTACACAGGATTATGAAACTATAGAAGAATTCCGCGCTACACAAAATCTGGATGAACATGGTGCAAAAAACATCATCATCAAATTAAAGAAAGCATTTCAACGCAGGGCACAGCAGGCAGATGAATTAAAGACATTTCTGAATGAGCAGACCAAGCCAATCATTTTATGCGGGGATTTTAATGATTTACCAAACTCATATGCTGCAAATACAGTTTCAAAAAATATGAAAGATGCTTTTTTAGATTACAGTTTTGGACTTGGACATACCTACAATGGAAAAATTCCATTTTTGCGTATTGATTATATGCTTCTCACTCCTTCTTTCAATATTCACAAGTTTCAGATTGTGAATAATAAAATCTCCGATCATTTTCCTGTTTATATGGAATGCAGTCTGGGGAAATAATTATAAGAGATTGAACAGATTCCTCACTATGTTCGGAATGACGTTAGAGATTAATCTTCTCGCCAATATAATATTGATTTCTGTCTGCGCCATTTCGAGCAATGAGTTCGCCTAAAAAGCCTGCAACAAATAATTGCGCACCAACAATTATAGTTAAGATACCAAGATAAAAAATGGGTCTGTTGGTCATACCAACGATGCCAAATATAGTTTTTGTGATAGTCAGGTATATTAGGATTAAAATACCAAAAAAGAAGGAAGCAACGCCAAGTGTACCGAATATATGCATTGGTCTTTTTCCATAACGCGCAACAAAAGTGATGCTCATTAAATCTAAAAACCCATTTACAAAACGCTCCATACCAAACTTCGTTTTTCCGTATTTGCGCTCCTGATGCTGCACAGATTTTTCTGTAATTCTTTCAAAGCCTGCCCATTTTGCAATCACCGGAATATAACGATGCATTTCTCCGTATACTTCAATGCTTTTTACAACCTTACTCTGATATGCTTTCAAACCACAATTGAAATCGTGCAGGTTATGAATACCGGAAACATATCGCGTAGCAGCATTAAATAACTTTGTCGGAAGTGTTTTAGTAACCGGATCATAACGTTTTTTCTTCCAGCCGGAAACCAACTGATAACCTTCTTCCTTTATCATTCTGTACAAACCCGGAATTTCATCAGGTGAATCCTGCAAATCAGCATCCATAGTAATTACTACATCGCCTTGCGTGGCTTCAAAACCAACCTGTAATGCGGCAGATTTACCGTAGTTGCGTTGAAATTGTATGCCCTTTATGTTTGGATTTTTTTGTGATTGTTCTTTAATCACTTTCCACGAATTATCTCTGCTGCCATCATCCACCGCAATCACTTCGTACGAAAAATTATTTTCGGTCATTACTTTTTCAATCCATGAAAATAATTCCGGCAACGATTCTTCTTCGTTCAACAATGGTATGACAACTGAAATATTCAACGTACGATATATAATTTATTTTACAAAAATAGATTTATTCATTTGCAGAACCAAATCGAATTTCTATTTTATTCTTTTTTAAGAATTACACCAATGATAATGGACCAGACTAAGCCCAAACCGTTATATAGCATTAACAACATAGCGAATGCTCCTTTTCCCATTAATTGCTGGTGTGTAACTGAAGAAAAAATGGAAAAAAAAGTGGCAATAAACATCGCCAAAATTAAACTGGACAACCAGCCTATTAATACTGCCTGCAACATAGACAGTTTATCGCCTTGTATTTTTCTTGATAAAAACTGAGCGGATGCAACCGCAATGATAACAGAAACAATTCCAACTATAACTTGCTGCGGTCTGCCAAACGGCATCTTTTTAACGTAGACCAGCATGTTGAAAGAAGCAAAAAAGATGGTTGAAAACAATGCTGAAAAAATCGCTATTGCGAAACCACTTAAAACACCACGTGGATTTGATCCTTGTACTTCTTCGCTCATTTATTTTTGTAAAACTATTTATTAATAATGAAATTCCCTTTTGAGAAAACAGCTTTCACTTTTCCTTTTAATGGATGACCAATATATGGTGTATTCTTAGATTTAGATTTTATATTTTTTTCTGTTAATGTCCATTCTTCATTAAAATCTAAAATGATGAAGTCGTCTGAACTATGATTTATTATTCTCTTTGGATTAATTGACAACTTTGCCATTAATTTTTCTTTTGAGATACTATTTTCTAATTTTTTATTCAGCAAACCAAAAGCCGTTTCCAATCCAATTATTCCAAAGTCAGCCACTTCAAACTCTACATTTTTTTCGTCGATGTTTAAAGGAGTATGCTGTGTCGAAATACAATCTATTGTGCCATCTATCAAGCCATCTATCAATGCTGATTGGTCGTCCAGCGTTCTTAGAGGCGGAAATACTTTGTAATTTGAATCAAAATTTTTAACATCACTTTCATCACTGATTAAATGGTGTACAAAAACAGAACATGTTATATTCAGCTTTTCACTTTTTGCTTTTCTTATTAAATCCACGCTTTCTTTCGCAGAGATTCCAACGAAATGAAGTTTACCTCCGGTGTATTTCAGCAATTCAATATCGCGCTGCACAATTGCGTATTCCGATAAATTCGTAATGCCTTTCATCCCCATGCGCACCGAAATCTCACTTTCATTTACTTGTCCATCGCCAACTAATGTTTTATCAAATGGCAAAGTAATAATCAATCCGTCGAAAGGCTGCACATATTGTAATGCACGTAACAACACACCGCTGTCTTTAATTCCATGCGACACATCGGAAAAAGCAATCGCACCTGCAGCATGCATATCCAGCATTTCTGTTGGTGTTTTTCCGTCAAAATTTTCTGTAACCGCACCAATTGGCAAAATGGTTACCCCTGTATTTTTTGCGTTATTGAGAATATATTCTACTTGTGCTTTGGTTTGTGTAACAGGATGATTGTTTGCTGTCGCACAAATGGTAGTAAAGCCGCCTGCAATCGCAGCATTCGCCACAGAAGTAATGTCTTCACGATATTCAAAACCCGGGTCACAGATGTTTACATACAAATCACAAAAACCTTGTGTAAGATATGCACCTGAGAAATCAAGTTCCGTTGCATCTTTTAAATCATTATCAGAAGGATTGAACTGTGCTTTTCCGTCTTTAATCAGGACGTTTACTTTTTTTCCGTTGTACCCGGAAGCTGCATCTAAAACAGTGATATTTTTTATCAGGTAATTGGTCATTTCCAAAATCTTATCAGCAATACTTCAATCAGCAAAAATAACAATGACAAAATTACGCAAAGTTTCCATAATAAAATGCCATCTTTTATTTGTTTTACTTCTGCCGCTAAATTAGCGCGCGTATTATCCAGTACTAACTGGTTTTTCTGACAGAAAATATTTTTTAATGCATCTTTATCTGCGAATTTCAAATTTGATTCTGTTCTGTCGAAATTAAATGCTGCGATACCTAAATCCTTATTATTAGCAGATATTGCATAATGTCCGTCTGATGATAAGGTCGTGTTTACACGAAGCAAAACTGTATTTCCTACGGAACGGTTTTCCGGAATAAATTCATTTTTCCCGTTAGATAATTTATACACGCTTTCGCCATTAGCACTTCCCTGCATGTCGGCAGACGGGTCATTTTTTAATTCCAACAAATTATCTCTTCCAATTGTGTAATATAAAGGCTGATTATTTTTTTTGTAGACGGCGCAATTATAGACTAATGGTGCGAATATGGCTTTAGCCTGTAAATCGGAAAATCCTGAATTTAATGGAACTGCCTGTAAATAAATAAACCCTTTCCCTGCATCGAATTTAGAAACTAACGGCGAGCCGATATTAGTTGATAAAATTTCGCGTTCATTATTATTACTATTGAATAATATCGGATAGAATTTAGAAATTTTTGGAGTTTCTACATTCTTTGGTAATTGATTAAATACAGCCTTAAACACATCTTCATTCAGATTAATTTTTGTCACTTCACCGGATTTTGTCTGTGTCTCGCCATAAGTTCCGGCATTGTTATTCGCCAAAAATAAATTATAAGAAGATACGTTTGTACTCGTACCGGGAATTACATAAATATTTCCGCCATTCTCCATGTATTCTTTTAGAGATGAAGATAAACCTGAACTGATTTCCTGCAACTGATTTAAAATAATCAGTGAATAATTCTTAAATGCAGAATAATCGATTTGTCCTTTATTTGCTTTATCAAAAATAAAATGTTCGTCGTTGGTAAAGATGGATGCGATGTTATTCGGTGTTTCCGCATCTTCTATCGACAATACTTTTTCTTTGGCATTAATATTAAAAGCAAAATAAAATTTATCATCAAAGGTAATCGGATAATCATTGAAGGAAATCTCACCGCGCTGCCAACCTGCTTGTGTTGTAGAAAAACTGAATGAATCAATCATGATGCTTTCTGCAGCAATGGTGATATCATCAATTGCTTTTACAGCATCGTTTATTTTTACGGAAACACGGATCTTGTCGGCTTGTGTGGTTCCTGCATTTTTTAACCGTACAATTAACTTATTCGTAGAATTGATAGTAAATACAGGCTGCTCGAACCAGCAGGAATCCACAAACAGATTCTTTTCGGCATCACCTTGTATCAGTAAGAAATGTGCAGTAAAAGAAGTATCCTCACTTTTTGTCAGCATATTTTTTTGAAAATCAGAAATGAAAAAGCCGAGTTTGTTTTTTGCGCCAAGCGTTTGAAACAGTGTTGCTTCTTTTTTAGAAATCTCTTTAACTGTTTTGATATCTGGTGATAATTCTACTTTATCAACGGCATCTAAAAAATCCTGTTTTTGCATCCAGCGCTGATGCGTGCCTTCCAAATCGTTTGTCAGTAAAGAAAATTTATCACCGGTGTTGAACGCATTGACAATTTCTTTTGCTTTTGTTTTTGCAATGGATAATGCCACTTCACCGCCATTCTTCAAACCCATAGAATAAGAGTTATCGATATACACACAAACTGCAGAACTTCCCTGATTGAGTTTGTTTTTATTGTTGCCTATGAAAGGCTGTACAAAGGCTAAGATTAAAAAAAATAATGCTAATAAACGCGACGCCAGGATCAATCGTTTCTTTAGTTTTTCAATGGTGGACTTTTCTTCCTGAACTTGTTTTAAAAAACGGATGTCAGAAAAATATACTTTTTTAAATCTGCGGAAATAGAAAAGATGAATGATAATTGGAATTGCCAACGTAAACAGCGCGAGTAAAAACCAGGGAAAAACGAAATTCATCTTATGCGTAAAGATAATAAAACGAAAATAGACTTGACAAGTTTTTAAACTCATCAAGTCTTAAGTATTGTTACGGTTTATTTTTTAAGAATAAATGGTGCTATGGTAATTTCATCAGTTTTCTCATCTCCATCATATCTTTATAATTAAATTGTACCAGATATAATCCTTTAGCTAAATTATTCATTTCTAACGTTATTTCTGTTTCTCCTTTATTCAATGGATAAAAATCTTCTTTCACCAAACTACCATCTACCGTAAATATTTTTACACTCATATCCACTTGTTGCGGACTCATCACTTTGACTACAGATAAATTATAAGTTGGATTAGGCATGAATTCGCTAACGGAAAAATCATTTTTTGCAGATAAAATAGCGCTGACAATTTTTGAATACGTGAAATGTCCATTATTATCTACCTGTTTCAATCGGTAGTAATAGATTTGTCCTGCCACCACTTCTTTATCATCTAACACATAGGATTTGGTACCACTGCTGTTTCCGGCTCCTTTCTGTTCAGCTATTTTACTAAAATTCTTTGAATCATAACTACGTTCGATTTCAAATTTAGAATTATTGATTTCAGACGCTGTTGACCAATCGAGTCTGATTAAATTTTCGTCCTGAACAGCAGTAGCTGAAAAGTCGATTAATTCAACAGGCAATGCATAACCGTTTGCCCAATAAGTTGGATACAGGTAGAACGTAGCAGACTTATTTGTATTAAACGTTGCTTCCCAGTAACTTCCTACCCGTGCAAACGTAGGTCTGTATACCACTCCATTTGGCGTTGCCGGCGGAATGAAAGTATCACTTTTATTCGGATATGCTACCAGCAGTAAACGCGAAGCATTACCACCAAAATCAAAATAACCTCCATTTTGTGTTGTTTTTGACGTTAACGCAGCCAACTCTTCATCTGTAAAATATAATTTGATAGTCATTGGTGCATCATTTGTCGTATTAATATTCCAGGCTCTTGGCAAATAAGGCTGTGGCACATTTCCTACATCCCGTATATAGGATGCTACTGATCTCACATCAGCCGCAACAGGGTTTCCTGCTACCGCATAAGGCAGCTGTCCGCAGAAAGTAGTACTGCCTATAGCTACAGCATCTGCGCTGTCAGTTACTCTTGCCAGCAATTTACCATTAAGGTCATAATAACTGAAAGTATTTCCGTTTTGTGCGGGGCATGTTAAACAATATTGAGTACTATATTTTGAAACATAAGCGGAATCTATAGCAGGAGGTGCAAGAACAGTTGTTACAGAGTCTCTGCAGCTTAATGCGTCAATAACAACCCATTTGATGGTAGTTGAAACACCTGTTCTGGATAATGAATCAATCCCTGATAAATAACTTGACGGAGTAGAAATAATACCCGGCCCCGAAACAATAGACCATGCCCCCGAATTAGGAGAAGGATTTGTTGCAGTTAATTGTCCTATATAACCTTTCACACTCATACATCCAGCAATAGTATTGGATGCAGATCCTGCATTAGGTTTTGGAGACAAGGAGAGTTGTGCAGTATCTGCACATCCGTTTACTGTAAAGATATATTTAAACAAGCCTGTAGCAGCATTTGTGTAAGTAGCAGTTGCATTACCGGCGACGGTGCTGCTTAGTGAGGACCCTGCCGGGTTTCCTGCTTGTGCTGTCCAGACTCCTGTTGTATAATTTCCTGTCAAAGCGGCACCTGATCCTCCACAAAACGGAAAATCTTTACCTGCGTCTGGCATTGAGATTATCACACTGGCAGTATCACTCACGTCGCCATTCGTCCATATAAAATTATATGTACCTCCATCTGTGAAATTTGTTATAGTGGTTGTTGCCGAGGTTGAGGAAGTAATGGTTGCAGTACCCGGATTGTCGTATCTTGGAATCCAGGTTCCCGGAGTTGTAGTAGCTGCCATTGTCACCGTATTTGTACCATATCCATAGCAAGCACTTTTATCTGCTCCTGCATCAGGTTTTTGTATTCCGAAATTTACTCCGGTAACATTTGAAACACTTCCCATTGTAACTGTGATTGAAGAATTCGGAGTTCCTGCTTCATTACCCGAACCCGCAGTATTATTCACTCCGTAATTTTCACCAACACTACCCCATTTACTTGGGAGAGAAACCGAGGGAGCATTGGCTCCTACTGCAACATTTGCAGTAGAAATAAGTACAGTATAGGTGGTTAAAATACTTGCTTTTGTAAATTTATAGGTTCCGTTTCCACTATCAAATGTATCTTTTGCCGCTACTTTTCCTGATGAATTTATAAGGTAGGCATACATAGTAGCACCGGAAGGGTTGTCAAAAGCAGTACCATTGACTAATGCATCGGCAAGACCATTATTATCATTGTATAGTGTTCCGCTAATTTGTAACGACTTACTTGCTATACCAATATTAAAACGAGTTACACAAGTACCTGCACTGGTAAGAGTAAAGTTTTGTTTATAAGGAGTTGTTGTAACATAATTAACAGGTACTGCATTTGCTGAATCCAATTTAACAATATAACATTGTGTATACTTAAGATACTTGACAGAGACATTATCAATATACACCGTATCTGCATCTGTACTGCTGTTTCCCGTTATAAATCTTATATAAGTAGTAGCAGAAGAATAAGGAAGTACATTTAAATTATAGACATTAATATAAGATGCATCGATAGCTGCATTACCTGTAATTAATAAAATATTTGTAAAGGTGGTACCATTTGAAGATGCCTGTACTTTAACGGTATCAGTAGCAATAAATGTAGTGCTTTTTCTTCTGTAGGTAAAACTCAGATAGGCAGCGCTGGTGCCGCTTAAATCAACAGTACGCGTAGCTGATCTGTTTTTATCTTTTAATCTTAACGCATACGATATTGCACCATCTTTAATAAATTCAACATCTGTATTTGCAACAGTGGCACCGTTATTACAAAATCCAACTGACAATACATCTCCGCCATCTACCCAATCCGAAGCCCATGCGGAGTTACCATCTGAACCATTTGCACAAGTTCTGTTTGCACCGGTGGCATCGTTAAAGTCATCTGCTACAGTTTTTTGAGGATAGTAAATAAACTGGTAAGTACCCGAAGCATCCACCGTTACAGAATCTGTAAGTTCATTTGCATCTATCGTCGCATTACAATTACCATCAGTATATAAATACACTTTTGCAGGAGTATATCCCCCTTCGCCATTATTCAGTAATCCATCTTTACTATCATCCAAAAATACTGTTCCGGCGATAAGATTTTTCAAGGGATATGCCGGACATGAACTCACTTTTATTATTACGGTTGCATAATCACAGACCGGTGAAGGAGTGGAACAAACCTGATAAACCAAGGTGTCATAACCAATATATCCGGTACTTGGTGTATATAATAAAGTTCCATTCGCGTTTACTGAAACTGTTCCGTGTGAAGGTTGTAAAAAACCGGTTGTCGTCACTGTAGTTCTGTCCAGAATTGCAGTAAAACCCGTATCATTGGCAAGTATCGGAATGGTAACCGGCATATCCGTTTGTGTTACCGTATAATCATCATTCGCAAGTATTTGTTTGCTTAAGCAGAAAGGCTGTATGGAAGTTCCTACATCAAGATTTGGGAATCCTATACCACTCGCCAAAGCAGGGTCTTCTCCATAAGCCATTGACAGTTTTACTCCATTACAATCATATACAGCTAATCCACTCTGATCCTTATCCGCAGCATCCAAAAGTCTTTGTAACACTAATGCTCCAAGAGTATAAGAAACATCATATTTAAATCCGCATGGACTGGTACTTCCTGTTGTGCTATTGACATTTCCATCCCATTTGACATAAATAGTAGTAGCTGCTATGGGCATTACCCAAACGGGAGCAGTGTTTATTGATAAATCAGAAGAACCAGGTGCCCAGGCTATAGACCCAAAGTCAGTTAACCTGGCTTCAGGTATCAGTGCAAATGACCAGTCATAGTCACCTCCGTTATAAACACCGTCAAATGTCCAGGAGTCTATTAACTCATTTGCAACAAATACTTCTCCTCCTGAGCTTTTAAATTTGTATCCTCTTATACCTAAGGGATAACGAAAAATACCTCTTGCGGGGATAACAAAAGAGCCGGCAGAACCCAGAGACGTAGTTGCGTTAATTGTAATAGCCTGACTAAACGGATTATAAAACATCACTACTGAAGAATCATAATTTCCTGCAGTCTGACTGGTAGGTACCGGTGTGTAGTATGTATCTCCATAAAAAGAAGCAGGAAGCACATTTAATTCTTTAGCATTCCAGCAATATACGGAGTCACCAAAGAAAACATCCACGCCAACAGGAGATGAACTGGTTACAGCAGCACCTGCTTTTACGCCTCCATTTTGAAAATAACTATCTCCTTCCTGTAGTGTAACTGTTGTATCCACCACACCATTGTTATCCTTGTCTATGGAAACAGTAGTATTGTTAGTTGCAGCACGAACGAACAGAGCTGTATACTGGAAATCATAATTCGATCCGGTATAACTTCCTATCGGTATATTAAATGAAGTTCCGAATTTCTGGGTATCATAAACATCGGTGGAATACGCCTGCTTTTCTTTTCTGACAGAAACGTTCCAGGATATCCTGCTTACGGCAATATCTTCTGTAGAAAATATTTTATCTTTTGCATCATAATAAATCTGGGCAGTATTTCTAGGGTTGGCTCTGAATATATTATCAAGAATAATACTTCCACCCCCGGGAATAATATCTGTCGGATAACCGGGTGCAACACCATTATATATATCTCCGTCTCCCCAAACTTCTGTTGTAGTTTGCTGAGGGTCTAAAATATTTGATTCATATCCATCTTCCCATTGGTCGTAAAATATTACTACTCCGGGATATGGACATTTTAAACTTATTATTGTTCGGAAGGTATCGGTCGGAGTACCAAGTGTATGACAATCTGCTATTGAAAAAGCTGTTTTTAAATCTTTTTCCGGAGCCGGTATGTAAAATATATGTGATTTAGATGCCTCTGTGCATGGGTCTGTAACAACAGAAAGTACAGTGATTACAACTTGTGCTGTATCCCATAAAGAAGTCAAATCACCAATTCTATAAGTTAGTGTGTCATTTCCGACTGCTACAGGTGTATAAATAAGTACGCCGTTACTTACCAACACTTCTCCTTTTTTGGGTTGTGTTATAACTGCAAGGCTGGCAGTGTTAATATTATTATTCGGATCATAATCATTTGACAATACGTTTAAATAATTCGCTGTTCCTAAATAAGAAAGATCATAGTCATCGGCGGCTACAGGGGGACAGTTTCCCGCACATGCTGCATAACCAAAATTATTCGCACAATCTGTATTATTAAATGTACTGAAATGCGCTGTTTCAGCGTTCGTACCTTCCAACACCTTACCTGCGGGAAGCGTTGTAGTAGTAACTGAAATTAAATAGTTGGTATCTAAAACAGCACGCTGAAAAACATAATAACCACCTGAAGTAGTAGTGGTTGTCTGTATAACATCATCGCCGGGACCATAACTTCCATTATTATTAATATCTTTTGCTATGGTAACCGTTATCCCGCTAACACCCGTTTCTGCTCCATCCTTAATGTTATTTGTATTTGCATCAGCGTATACATACCCTTCTATATAATTACTGCCCCAATAATTCGGAAACTGATAAGACACTGCATCTATATCTGCTTTTATACTGGTAGTGGAAATAATTTTCAGATATCTTATTCCTGCGCTTTGTGTCACGGTATAATAAAAATCTGTAAAGTTAGGCTGAACCATTGTAGTTGTATAGGATTGTATACTGGTAAAAGTGGTATCATTTTTTGATCCTGTTACATCTACATTTGCAATAGTAGCTGCTGCATCTGCAGCTAAAAATAATTGGATATTGCTTCCATAAGGGACCACTGTTCCTAAATCTAAATAAAGTACTTTTCCGGTAGCATCCAGTTTAGCAAAATTAGCCTGATCAGGAGCACCTAATGACCTGTCAGGGTTTGCTGCTGTACTTGCGTTAGGGGTTGTAGGATTGGCTGTAGCATATCCCATACTATAAGTTATAGCACCTGACATACAATAAGGTGTACACGTTTTTTTGTGATAATATACTGCATCCACTCGGGTATCCTTTGTGGCGCTGCTAGAAGTAAAACGAACATATCTGGCACCACTTGCATTATTGACAACATACGTATACGTTGAAAATGTGCTGAGGTTACTGTTATAACTCTGTACCGCTGAAAATGTAGTGCCATCAGATGAAACACTGACATTCCAGGTAGCACCTTTCGTATCCGTTCCGCTAGCTAAAAAATAAATAGTATCAAGATTGGGCACATTATCTGTTAGGTCAATAGTAACCTGTCCTAATTTTGTCGTGTCGGCATTATGTTTAAGCGTAGTAAATTTAGCATCATCAATACCAAGTGCATTATCAGGAGCTGAAACGTAACCTGTATTGTTTACAGTATAATTCTTGCCATATCCTGTATACTTATAAATTAATGAATAGCCGGGCGAACAGCTTACCTGCGCGCTTGTATTTCCCATCCATGCTATCAGGATAAGGAAAAGGTACTGGTGTAAAAACTTGATCTTCATAAATAGGGTTATTATGTTAATGTGTTATGTTTCTATCTGAAAAGAACCAAAATCTGACTGAAGGGCTTTGTCTTTTATCTGTTAATCGAATACTTATAAAGTATTATATTCAAAAACAGTTAACAGAAAAAATAATAAAACTTAGATGTTACAGGTCGTTAAATTTTGTTTCTTAAATATCAAAAAAGTTTTTAAAAAGGGTTTTATAAGGGTTTTATAAGGGTTTATCAACAGCAAAGATAATTGAAATATTTTAATATGTCAACATATTTGTGAAAAAAAATATAAAATAATCACAAACGAAATTAATCGACGTAAAAAGATTGACATACTCATTATTTTGATATAGCTTTGCATAAACTCAATTCATACAACCCTTTAAACACTTTATCTTATGGGAAAAATCCTTTTAAATCCGGCTGATTGCTGCCGTCGAATTATGTACATAAAAAATTTAAAGATGCTCAATTCTTTTATTTTGACGTTGTTTTTAAGCGCAACATCTTTTATTTCTTTTGCTCAAAACGTCGAAAAAACTGCTGCATCTGCAGTTAAGCCTTTAGAAATCTATTCAAGAGTACAAGTTGCTGCAAACGATTTACAGCGTGCAAAAATGTATGAAGCTATCGGATTTGACCATTTGCTGATTCAGCCTGATGGTTCTTTTATCGGTGAATTTTCACAAAGCGAAATCAGCAAGATGACCGAACTGGGTGCAAAAGTGAAAGTTTTAATCCCCGATGTAGTAAAAGATTTTATAACAAAGAATAATAAAAAGAGGATTTCAAATATCAACTCAGACCTTACCTTGCCTAACGGATTTACATATGGCAGCATGGGAGGTTATCTTACATTTGATGAAGTGGTTGCAAAGCTGGATCAACTTAGAACCATGTATCCTAATCTTATTACAATAAAACAATCCATCGGAAAAAGTACGGAGAACCGTGATTTATGGGTGGTTAAGATTTCTGACAATCCGGATATTGATGAAAATGAACCAAAGGTGTTTTTTAATGCACTTACACACGCGAGAGAGCCGGCAGGTATGATGCAAATGATTTATTATATGTGTTATATCCTTCAGAATTATAATGCAGACCCTGAAATAAAACATTTAATAGATAATCGTGAATTATACTTCGAGCCGGTGGTTAATCCGGATGGATATGAATATAACCGTTCGTTAAATGCAAGCGGCGGTGGTATGTGGCGAAAGAACCGATATAAAGTAACAAATACCACCACTACTGTGAGTAATTGCAAAACGGTTATTACAGGTACGTTATGTGATACGACATGGAAAACAACCACACCATATACAACCAGTAATTGTCGAAATATTACCACAACAAAATGTGATACTTCCTGGAATAAATCACACACTACTTATACACTTAAAAATTGCAGAAGCACTACAGTTAAAGTCTGTGATACAACATGGGGAGCTTCTGTAAACACTTATACAACCAGTAATTGCCGTAATACAACCAAGACTACCTGTGATACTACACGCACTTCCAGCTCTACTGTTTATGGCGTAGACTTAAACAGAAATTACGGATATAAATGGGGATTTGATAATACAGGAAGCAGTGCTACAAATACGTCCGATACTTACAGAGGTCCGTATGCTTTTTCTGAACCAGAACTAATTGCCGTAAGGGATTTTAGTATTTTAAAACAATTTAAAGAAGTTTCCAATCAACACACTCCAGGGAATGATCTTACCTATCCTTTTAGCTATAATAATTCAGTTGTAAATCCTGAACAGGCATTTTATAATCTCAAGAATAGTTTAGCAACAGAAGATAACCACTTTACCATCGGTCATATGCTGCAGACTCAAGGTTATTTAGCGAATGGTGAAGCAAGCGACTGGCAATTTGGTGACCAGATTACAAAACCAAAAGCTTATTCCTGGACTCCGGAATTAGGAACCACTTTCTGGCCAACACAAGCCGAAATTGAACCGTTGTGCTTAACAAACATTCGAATGAATGATAATATTGCCTGGATGGCTGCTGAATATTTCAGATACTCTGCAAATGCGGGTTTAAATACAACTTCTGCAACTTTCACTGTACCTGTAACAATTATTAATTACGGTGATAACAGTGGCTCAGTAGAAACTATTAAATTTATACCTTTATCTGTATCAACAAGTACATCAACCGGAAATGATTCGATATCATTAAATGGTATAACTCCGGGTATGACCACTACCAAAAATCTTACATTAAGTCTTTCAGGCTATAGTGGAACAGGAACCATAAGTGGCGTACTGCGAATTTCATACTCCGACGGGTACACACAAGATAAACCATTTAGTTTTACGTACGCACTTCCACTCGGATTGAGAAAGCAAGCAACAACAACTGACGCAAAAAAAGTGAATGATATCTATTCTTTATATCCGAATCCGACAGGCAGTTTATTTCATATAAATTCAACAAATAATGAAGTACCTGTTTCTGTTTCCGTTTATGATATGAATGGAAGTATTATGAAAACAATACAGAACACCAACGACGTTGACTTATCCGGTCTGGCTAACGGTATCTATACAATCAGAATAGAAACAACAAGTGGGATTATTGACAAAAAAATTACCAAGCAATAAAACAAACTAAAATTATTTTATACTAAAAAAAACACTGCTCATGAGCAGTGTTTTTTTTAGTTTTTGATAATGAGATTTAAGAATATTACTTCTCAGGTCACATTTGAGGGAAAAAGAAAAGATGAGTGATAATTGGAATTGCCAATGTAAACATCGCGAGTAAAAAACAGTGAAAAACAAAATTTATCTTGTCTTGTGTTTAAAGATAGGAAATAGTGATTAGATATGAGTTAACAGTTAACAGTTTTTTTAGGAATTCGATTAATATAAACTCGAAGCTAAGACAATTTGATGCACATAAAGATACTTGCTGTCTGTTTTAAAAATGATAATCCAATTATCAATTGCTATACAACTGAAATCATTTGCGGCATAAACCTTATGCCGACATAATGCATATTTAATGGGTTGTGTGTATTTTTTGATTTTCTTTAGAAATCTATCTTTCCATCTTTGTCCTGAACCTTTCGTATTGGTTTGTTCAACAAAGAGAGCAACATTTGTAAGTGATTTTTTAGCTAAAGCACTATATTTTACTTGCAAATGATTTCTTCTTTTGAATTTTTGCAATTTCTTTATCTATTGATTCTTTCACTTCTTCTTCTGTAAAAAACTCATCATTCTCATGTTCTTTGATAAGTAAAGAAATTTCTTCATCAGTAAATTTTCTACCAATGCCGAAAGCCAAATCATGTGCAGTAAGTTTACGAATAGACTCTTTAGTGGATGTTTTAGAAATTGTCATAAATAAATTTAAGAAGAAAAAGTTAGAATTGCAATGGGGATTTTGTCTGAACCACAGATTATACTGATTTAAGGATAGTTATGATTTTTATTTACTCACTAAACATTTTAGATTTACTGTACAAATCGTCAATATCTAATTTGTCAGTCATTTTTATAAATAATTTCTGCTTTTTATGTTTGAAGTAATTTTAAACAAAAACAAATAAATTTCTTGTTTCTTCACTAAATTTATCTATATCAGTAACATATTTAATTCGTGTAGAAAACTGTATATACTTTTTTTATTTAAATCAGGATTTAAGTAACACCATAAAAGAACTTCTTCATTTTCTATATTATAATGATGAGCGTTGTATTTATTTCGCATATTTATTATTTTATTATGCAAACCACTCATGATATTTTTAACATTTTTATTCTCTTCAGAAAATATCGGATTATTATTCAAGAAAGTCAAAATCTGTATCCATTCAATTTTTGTTCCATCACGAGAAGCAAAACATTTTCCGTACGTTATTATTGCTGTTATTAATAATTTGTGTTTTAATTTTTTTGATAATTTTTCATCTTTAATTGAACTTAACTTCTGAATATCTTCTATGCATTCTATACATATATCCAAATCTTTACAAAGTAAATTATATGCTTTGTATTGTTTTGAAAATTTAGAATTAATTATGACATAATTACATGGCTTGCCATCAATTCTTACAACAGGATATTACCAAGTTCGTTGTCATATCTTGTTTCTCCTAAATCATCCATAATAGAAATTGTTTATTTCTACTTCTCAGGTCGCATTTGCGGAAAAAAGACCAGTCATTAAGGTAAGAGATTTATTTATAATAGGTTATGAGGATTTTCATTTTTCGAGTTACAAATAAGTAACAAGTTGGTGGAAGTAATAAGATGTAAAATCTAAGTATATTCAATTTCAAATTTTCCATTAGATGTATCTAAAAATAATTCTGATGTAACATCAATATTTGACCATCTAATAATAAATTGACTAGTTGAAAAATATTTATTTAATAAATCTTCGACGTGCAATCTTGCCTCGTTGGTATTATCTATATCAACATCACTTTCTCCAGTTAGGATAGCTCCTCCACAGGCATAAACTTTAACTAAGTCTTTATTATATCTCTTTAATGAATTAATAATAAACTCCTCCATATCATTGCTATGATTAGGACTTGGTTGATGTATCATTGAACCTGCCTTTTGAATAGGGTCATAAATACCAACTGCTATACATGGTCCCATACCATTTGAGCAAATTATTTCAGGTGATTTTGCATATCCTACTTCAAACATATTAATCTGTATACCATATGTCATTTTAATAAATATTCATTAAGTTAAAAAATAATATTTACAGCTACTGCGCCTTTAAAATTGAAACCAATATTAAAATTAACGCGTTGATTATATTTAAATTTTGCCCAATCAATATCAGGATTATCTGATTTACTAAAAAAGAGTCTGTCACCTGTTTTATCTCGTTTTATAAATCCAAAAGAGGATTCAATTTTGGTTATTACACCACTAAATAATTTTTCTCTATTATTTTCTTTTAGAATTAACCTAACCTGACTTCTGTTTTTAAATTTCACGGTTGACAAGAATTCAAATACATCATTGTATTCTGCTAATTCATCTAAAATATAGCAACACCTACCATACAAGAATTGTTCTTCATGGTTATTATCATTCTTAGTAAATGATTTCCTTAAGTAGTGTTTTATATCTATGTAATCAGGATTGGCTTCTCTCATCAAGAATGTGGAATATAGATAATTTAAATCTTTCGAATTTGGATTTTCTTCTAAACATTTCCTAAGTACTTCTTTGGCTTTGTCTTTTGCATTATTCTTATTATAGAATTTACACAACCGTATTGCAATATAAACACTATTAGGATTTGCAGTAAAAGCATTTTCAAGTATTTTTAATGCTCTAGGATGTTCACTTATTATTGTATTAAATTCTGCTTCTGTATCAGCAATGTAACTTTCCAAAGGAAAATCTCGTTTTGCATTCTTTAAATTCTTTTCAAAATCTTTAATTTTACTTTCTATACTTTCTTGTAACGCGTCTTTATTAACTGCATTTTTTATATCTAATACTAAAGCTTTTAGCAGAGTATGATAAGGATATGCACTCTTATTCTTAGCTGAATTTAGTTTGCCACAAATTTCTTTTATTGTATCAAGATATTTTTTCTGTTTAACTGTATTATCTGTCGTTTCAAACTTTCTTAAATAAAACTCAGCCCTAGAGTGTAAAATATTTGGATTCTTTTCATCTAATTCTTGAGCCTCTTCTAATAGCTCATTTGCTCTGGTTAAATCTCCATCATGAGAATTCATTTCAAAAATTGCTTCTTGCAAGAATAAATTAGAATCATTTTTCAAATCCTCTCGAATATTTCTGTATATCAATCTAACATATTTAGGATTGCTGAAAATTGCTTTTAGATTTTTTGCTTTAATCATTGCTATATATGCAATCCTGTCACTTTCATAGTCAATATCTAAATTATTGAGTATTCTAATCATTTTATCATATCTATCTTCATCATTTCTTAAGACTTCCTCGAATAATATTTCAGCAATATGTTGATGTCTAGTTTCTAATGCATAATCATTTATCGAATACTTCCAATTATAGAATACAATATTCTCTAATGGTTTAAATAAATGCTCTTTGAAGTAACTAAATCCAATATTATGAACTCTAGATATTAAGCCTACTCTTGTATAGACACCCAATCTGTGTAGTATAGCAATTGTTAAGTATAATTGTTTTGCATCATCATTAGAAATTGATTGATATTCTTTGCTTACGATTTCAGCAAATGGTCTTCCTTGTGTAGCTTCATGTAAAGCAACCAATAATTGTCTTCCTGCTCTTTCTGATAATTCCTTAATCCTTTCTTCTTTGGATTTACTTGTTAAATAACCAAGAGAATTATTTTTTTCTAATAAATCTAATAGTTCAATAATTTCTTTATCATTTAGATATTTTAGTTCGTATTCTACAGTTACATACTCCTCTAATGATTTACATTCTGTATTCCAAGTGCTATATCTTTCTGCACAAATAATAGTTAGTAATATTTTGTCTTTTTTTGCTTTATCTATTATTTCCTCTATATCATTTACGTGTTCAGAAGGATTGTCTATAAATAAATATATTCTATCTTTTAGATAGTAATATAATTCGTTAATTGGCTCATATCTTAATTTTACATCATCATTTAAAAACAAGCAAATCTTATCAAAATCAACAGCCGCATCCCAAGCCAATCTTTTTAATAGAACAGATTTTCCTGATCCAGCCTGTCCTTTAATTAAATAAAAATCATTTGGACTAATTCTGTTTAACTCTTCATCAAGAAATATCTCTAGTAATAAGTTGTCCTTTATATACCTATTGCAATCCATATTTTTAATTATTGGATCCCAATTATTAAAATAACCCTTATAGAAATTCTTAGGGTCTGTATCTTTTGATTTAAGATTTGAATAAACATACTCAATATCTAATTCTAAGAAACTTTTTAGACTCTCGCTAATATTAATGTCTTGACGTTGAACCTTAAATTTATTAATTATCGGATGAGAAACAGGACTAAGGATTGTAGCCAATTTTCTGTCCGCAATAGAAATTTGACTATTGAGAGTATTAAGAAATTGTTCAAATGACATCTTTAAAGATGATATTTTTTTGCTTTCCCACAGTTTTGCTTCTTCGTCTTTAATGTATGGTCCAATGAGATATGACCTTGGTACATTTTCATGAGAAGAGAAGGTTTGTTTAATGATAGTTCTTATATCTACGTCATCAAAACTAAATCCAACAAAGAGAAAAGGATTTTCATACTTGTAATCTTTAAGCTTATCAAATAACCTATCTCTATTTGTTTTATGGTCTATATATTGTTCTGGAGATAATATCAATGGAATTTCAACATTCTGTGCTTCTGATATACAACCATGTAATTTTATGTAAAATAAATCGTTATTGGATTTTATTTGGTCATTTACCTTTTGACCATTCTTAATAAAGGGAACTATATTTTGAATTCTTTCTTTATTAGTATCATAAGCCCTTTCAATAGTTAAGTCATAGTTTACAGTAAATATAGCCCTCCATCTGAAATTTGGTATTAACTTATGAAATTCTGTTGGGTTAAAGCCACTAAATATTTCATAGATATATTTTTGAACATCTAGTAAATCTGATTCACTAGTACATAGTTCTGCTACATGCTGTAAAGAAGCATTTTTAAAATCATCTGATAAATATTTTTCTACTAATAAATCTCTTAAATCATTTCCAAGCGGTATTTTTTTACCATTCATATTAGTTGCCCCAAACGATGCACCTGCACCTAAAAATAAAACAACATTTCCTGTTTTTATTTGCTCTAAAAGATGCTTAGGTATTTCCATATATAATTTGATTAATGCTAATATAGTGAAAATAATATATTTTAATAGGTAAGCCTTTATATATGCAGGAATTTTTCTAGCAGTCATAACCGCCATTAGTAGCATCGAAAAAAGCCTGGAGAAATAAAAATTAAGGGATAAAATTATATTAGAATCTACTTATTAATTTTAAGTAAAAATTTGTGTAAATCCACAAAGCATGGATTTAACTATATGTCGGTGATAGCTCGTGCAAAACAATTTATTTTAATTATAAAAGCTATAATGCATATAAATAGATAGGAACCCAAATAACATATAATTAGATAATAAAAATGGAATCTTATCTGTATAATAATTACCTCTGATTATCAGATAGTTTATTGTATATATTCGACAATAAAATTCATCTGTTATAATATTTATTAAGGTTCTGTTACAATAGCTTCATCATTTGCAGACTCTATATCGTAATATAAATAAAGGCTATTTTCTCTATACATTTTATATCTTGCCTGTTTGAAACGGAATGATTTTAATATTGCCGACATTTTGGTTTGTACTTCGCTTATAACTTCTCTATCATAAAATGATTCACCTGTAAAACTAATTACAGTATTTTTGTTTCCTGACAACCCAATAGAAGTACCAATCGTAGAAAATTCGTTTGCTGCAATTATTGCATAATTTCGTCTCATTTTAGGAAATTCGTTTCTTTGTAGTATTTGTGCTCGTTTTTTTAATTCTATTGATTTTGACCTTATTGATGGATTCGCACTTTGCATGCCAGCATCAATTATTTTACCCCAACCATAAAATATTCCTAGTTCCAATATTAAATTATCAACAGAACCACTAAAGGCACTACGATTAAAAGGCTTTTTAAATGATTCTAATTCCATGTTCAATCGTGCTTCATCTACTTCCATTCCGTCAACCGTTATTTCACTATTAACTTTGTAGTCACTAACTGTATCAGAATAGATTATTGAATTGGTATTACTACTCGTTAAACTAATATTAGTATTAGTATTATCATTAGGATTTGATTTTATAATTAACCAAAATATGTAGACGAATAATAATACAAAAGCGACTGCTAAAATATTACCACCTTTGCCGAGTGTAATTTCCTTTTTAATAAAATGTTTATTCTTGATAGCACCACCGCAGTTACTGCAAGAAACATATTCATTATGGATATAGTTCTCTGTTACTTCGAATTGTTCCTTGCATTTGGAACATCTTACGTTTTTTACTTTTCTTTTTTCCATAATTTATCTTATTAGTTATATCTAAATATAATCAAAAACACATTACCCTATATGTGGGGTGGTATAAAATTGAAAAAATGTTTGCCTTTATAATGTGGAAGCCGCTGATAAAAAGTTTTTAATGTTGTTTGGTGCTCATTTAAGAAAAATCCGGGAATCAAAATCTATTTCTCAGGATAACTTATCCTATGCATGTGACATTGCCAAAAATCAAGTAGGACTAATTGAACGAGGGGAAATAAATACTTCTATTGATACTGTCCGCAAACTGGCAGAAGCACTAAATATTCCAATAGAAGCACTATTTAAATTTGAATACAAGAAATCTAAGTAGTTTCTAGTATACTTTCTTTTAAATAATATAAATACTCTTATTGCATATACATTAGTTTACTAGCAACATAATAAATACCTAAATTAAGAGAATTATCTGTAAATATTCTTTAATAAATTAACAGCAGTATCGACGTTATAAAATATATTTTCATCATCGAACTGCTTATTTGAACTTCTTAGTTCTCTAACATTTGTTCTTAAATTACTTCTTGTGTTCATTTTGTACATACCTTTGTTAAAATTATCTTGTATATGTTCTTCAATAAATAATTCTTCTGAACAATTACTTACTGCATAATGTGCTAGTGCGTACATTAATGTTGTTTTATTCTTAAAAGGTAAAAGTTTTTTTGTGTATATTTTTTCGATATTAAAATAAATAATAAAAAGCTTGTTAATGTAAAAATTGTAGGTATTTGTTTTAAGCAAATCTTTTAAAATTAGTTTTTCACCATTCAAATTTTTTATCCGTTGCATTAATCTATTCTCAATCCTTAAAACCCTTTTCATTTTAAAAAAATCTGGAATAGAAATTTTTTTATTTTTCAATTCAGCTATCTTATCATACAATATAATTTCATTTGTTGTTGATGTAAAATATATTGATGGCGTTTTTGTAGCATACAAAATTTTATCATGGTTGCGATACTTTTTACACCTTAGTATGTATTTCAGTAAATCTTCACTTACAATTATATTCATTGCTATATCTAAGCGTGTTACAAATGCTTTAGAAAAATCTACTCCAAAATTCTTAGATAATTTCTTGACTAGAAACTTAAAATCATTTAAGGATGGGCAAGCTAAATTGTTACCTAGTAATAACTTTGTAAAACTTCCCTCAAATAAGATAGTGAAGGGCATTTGTAGTTTATTAGGATTATTTATTATTCGAAATTCAGCTCCATTAAACAGAAACAGAAACACCTCATTTCCGTTCTTTGAGGTATATCTCTTCCCCAACTGTACTTTTTCACTTACATCTGGAAATTTATTTAACTGTAGTAAAAGTCTTATTGTATCTATCATTGTTCATTATTAGCGTGAATAATTGCAGTATTATTATAAGATAGATGACTTAATCATTTTTTTATTTTTTCTTATTTCTGAAAAAATAAAATTAAACTGTTTGAAAAAAACTGTTTGAAAAATTAATTGATAATAATTTTTCAAATCTTTAAAAACAAAGATTTCAAAAAACAATTTATTTTTATCAGTTTTTATTATTAATAAATCATCCATACCTATTACATAACCATACGCAAAATTAAATGCTCCGGGACATTCTTTCAAGAAAAAGATATTTGCTTTTATTTTTTTTGCAATAGTTAGTTTATAACAATTCATTCTAAAGCTATAGTTCTTATTTAGACGTTTACTCCGCTTGACAGAAAAATCAATCCATTTCAATTTTACATTTTTTGAAGCAACTATCTTATAAAAATCCTTTGTAATTCTTTTGAATAAATAATAATCTGATATTGGGTTACTAATTAATCTATTATTCATTTTACTTCTTTTTATTGATTGTTATTGAATTAGCTAATTCCTCCACGGTTTTTATCTTTTTTGCGAATGCGTATTTCCTTAGGTCTTTCTTTTTGAAATACATTTGTTTGCCATTGGGTTTGTAGTGAGCAATTTCTCCTCTACTAGTTAGCTTGTGGAGGGTACTAATAGAAATACTCAAGAACTTCGCTGCATCTTCTGTGCAAACGGGTTCTTCTGTGTAAGCTCTAAGTCGTCTGTTTATTCGCTTGAGGATTACGTCTAATTGATGAATTTTATTCATTCTTATACAATTGTTGGTGTACCATATAATACTCCAAACTTGAAAGAAAAAACAGGAATTTTATAAAAAGTTTAGGTAATAGGATTTTACATCAGAAAAGGGTAATGTCTTTTGATGTTTTCAAGATGTACTTGAAATGCTTCTGAGGTATCAAAATCTTCTCTCTGCTCTTTTGTTGTCAAATTGAACATTTTCCATATGTTATATATTGTAGATGGCGGGATAAATATATTCTTCTTTTCTAAGAGTCTACTTAACTCATTCTTATTTAATTCATACTTTTCTGCTGATAATTTTAAAACCAATTTTAACTTAGCAAAATCTGTTCTTTGGGTTAATTTGTATTTATTTCTTAATCTTTCTTTAATACCGTTTTTGCCTTCTTCTTTATATATTTTTTGATAACTATAATAAGTAGTTCTTGAAAGCCTTAAAGATGTTATGTTCTTTTTTAGATACCATTTATATATTTTATATTCCGTCCTGATGCATTCAATTAATTCAACTTGACTTATAAACTTAGTCTTAGGGCTTACTACAACTGGAAATCCTTTATTACTCATAATCTAAAATATACTTGGAATTTTATTTACTGCATCTGTTTTAGTTTTGTCTATAATCTTAGTATAAACCTGAGTACTTTTTATGTCTTTATGTCCTAATAATTTTTGTACTGTAAATATATCTACTCCATTATTTAATAATTGTGTAGCTGCAGTATGTCGTGAACTATGAAAAGATAATTGTTTTGTGATACCAGCTTTCTTTAGCAACTCTTTTGCACATCTATTCACACTTGAATGGTCTTTTGGCAAATCAAATACATAATCATCGTTTTCTTTTCTGTCACCAATAAGTTTTACTGCACTTTCACTTAATTCAAAATAGTTAAATGCAGATGTTTTAATCTGTTTTTTCTTAACTCTGCAACCGTTTTCACTTACTTCAATATTACTCCATTTAAGGCTCATAATATCTGAAACTCGCAGACCGGTATAACATGCAAATAAAAATGCTCTCTTAACTTCATTATTATAAAACTGAGTATTAAATACTTTCTTCATTTCTTCAATTGTAAGAAAATTCTTTTCTGTTTCTGATTTTTGTGGGGTGTCTATTTTTCTTGTCGGATTTGATGGGATAACATCATCTTTTACTGCTTGATTTAAAACCGCATTAATTTTCTGATAATACGTTCTGATTGAATTAGGTGACAATCCTTCATCTTTCAAAAAAGAAAAAAAACTCTCAAACCATTTCTTATCCATGTTCTTAAACTTTATTCTCCTATTAGTAAAATTATTAAGATGTGATAGGACACTATTCCAGCTCTCTTGTGTTTTAGTATTTTTTTTCTTCATTTCATATTTGAAATATTCTAAAAAGTCCAAGTCGTTGTCTGATTTCTTTTTAATTCCATAATCCTCATTGATTAACTCTAATTCTCTCGTAGCTACAATACGGTTTAATGCTTCTTTTATGAGTCTTCTTTCTTTAGATGTATTAGATTCCTTTATAGTTAATCCTTTTATGGTTTCTGTCCACCTATCATCGCCCATATAGATATCCATGTAGAATGAGGTATCTCCATTTTTTAAATTCCTTTCTCTTAATTTAATTGCCATATCTGTCGCATTTACTTATAACAAAAATAACAAATAAGTAACAAAATCACTCAGAAATAACAAAAAATATCAAGGTATGGTTATTCAGAATAATCATAACTAATTGATAATTAACTAATTTAACTGTCTATTGTTGGATATTACTTCTCAGGTCTCATTTGCGGAAAGAATAAAACTTCCTGTATAGACGACTGATTGCTGAATAACATCGCGAGTCTGTCGATGCCGAAACCAATGCCTGAGGTTGGCGGCATGCCATATTCCAAGGCACGCAGGAAATCCTGGTCTATAAACATCGCTTCATCGTCACCGCGCTCCTGAAGTTTTAACTGGTCTTCAAAGCGTTCACGCTGGTCAATCGGATCATTTAATTCCGTATACGCATTCGCAATTTCCTTTCCATTTATCATCAGCTCAAAACGCTCTACCAAACCTTCTGTCGTGCGATGTTTTTTTGTCAGGGGCGACATTTCCACCGGATAATCAATAATGAACGTCGGCTGGATATAATTATGTTCGCAGCGTGCACCAAAGATTTCATCTATCAGTTTTCCTTTGCCCATGGAACTATCTGTTTCAATATGCAATTGTTTACAGACATCACGCAGTGCAGCTTCATCCATTGCAGAAACATCAAAACCTGTATACGTTTTTATTGCTTCATAAATGGAAATACGTTTGTACGGCGCTTTAAAGTTTATCATGTTCTCGCCCACTTCCACCGCAGTTGTTCCATTTGTATCTACACACGCTTTTTCCAGCAATTGCTCTGTGGTTTCCATCATCCAGAAATAATCTTTATACGCCACATAAAATTCCAGTACGGTAAACTCAGGATTATGCGTTTTATCCATTCCTTCATTTCTAAAATTTCTTGAAAACTCATACACCCAGTCAAAACCTCCAACTATCAATCTCTTCAGATATAATTCATTCGCGACACGCAGATACAAAGGAATATCCAGCGCATTATGATGCGTCATAAATGGTTTTGCAGCCGCGCCGCCGGGAATGCTTTGCAGCACAGGTGTGTCCACTTCTAACGCACCTTTATCATTTAAAAATTCACGGATGGAATTCATCATTTTGGTGCGTTTAACAAATGTTTCGCGCACTTTTGAATTCACCACTAAATCTACATAACGCTGACGGTAACGCAATTCCGGATCAGAAAAAGCATCAAATACATTTCCTTCATCATCTGTTTTTACAACAGGCAATGGACGCAGTGATTTTGCCAGCAAGGTAAATTCTGTTGCATGAATAGTTATCTCGCCCATCTTTGTAATAAAAGCATATCCTTTTATCCCAATGAAATCACCAAGGTCTAATAATTTGGAGAAAAGTACATCGTACAAAGATTTATCTTCTGTCGGACAAATATCATCGCGGCGAACATAAATTTGTATACGGCCCGCACTGTCCTGGATTTCCGCAAACGTTGCTTTTCCTGCAGGGCGTGCAGCCATCAATCTGCCGGCAACACAGACTTCCTGGTAATTCAAACGGTTCTTCGCACCATCTTCCAAAACCTCTTCCTTGTAATTTTCTTTTATCTCTTTAGAAGTCACACTTACAGGATATAAAGGCGCAGGATATGGATCTACACCTAATGCTTTTATTTTTTCCAGTTTCTCACGACGTACTTGTTCTTGCTCAGAAAGTTGCATATTTTGATAAATTGAAGTACAAAAGTAAGATTTTTAGTCGATAGTCCACAGTCCATAGATAACGAGCGGCAGAATTTAAAACATTATGTTTTTTATTTAAAGAGAAATTAATTCAGAAATGTCTTTATCTACTAAAATTGTCTGAATACCTAATTTCTGTGCTTCCACTAAATTTTCCTGTTTATCATCAAAGAAAACACAGTATTGTGGTTGTAATTTTTGCTCTTGTAAAACGAATTCATAAATCTCTTTACCGGGTTTTCGCAATCCGATTTCCTGTGAATAATAACAGGTATGGAAATGGGTTGATAATATATCTTCACCGAATTCCAGCAGCATATATTGACGGATATAATCCATGTGAATATGATTGGTGTTGCTCAACAAAATCAGTTGGTATTTTTTTGATAAGTCTTTTAATAAGTCAACCCGATGCTGTGGAATATCTTTCAGAATCCCGTTCCAGTGCTGCATAATTTTTTCTTCAGAAAGATGTTCTTCTATTGCAATATATTTTAATGCTTTCAAAAAATCTTCGGGATTGATTTTACCAGTTTCAAATTGCTGAAAAAAATTATTCAGGAATAAATCATTTAATTTTTCTGTTTGAAAATTCGGATGTAAATCCTCTTTTATCCAGTCGTCTTCAGTTTTCAGATTAATGATTACGCCCCCCAAATCAAAAATTAATGTTTGTATCTCTTCATTTTTCATTCCTAGAAGAATTTTTAATTTGCTTAATTTTCTGTTACGGTAATCCTGCAATAAAAAAGGCAAATCCTATAACAAATAACGATAGTTTTTACGGAATTTACTACAACGAAAACAAACCACATGAAAAAAATAATTTTTATACTCTGCATATTCATTCTTACTGCGTGTAATTCCCAAAAGGAAAAAGAAAACCATATACGAAAATCACTGAATAAATATTTCAGCAAAATAAAACTTGACAAAGACACGAGAAAAAATTATGAACTCTTATTTGATGAATATAATGAACGGGATTATATTACTTTTTTAAAAAATGAAAATCTGGTAAATTGTAGTTCTTCAATATCCGATCGCTCTGCGACAATACTTGAACATAGAAAAAAAATTGAAGCAGGACTGCCATTAACGGAAAATGAAAAAGAGTTCGACAAGATAAAACATACAGATATTTTTTCCAACATTGATGATTCTCTTTCCAGAATAAAGCCTGATGAAACGAAAACCTATTTTAAGGTTTTTACTTTCCAATTAAAAGACAAAGATACTATCTGGAAAAATAATTTCTGGATGGATGGGGATTATAAGATAGTGGAATAAAAAAGCACTTAGTAATCTAAGTGCTTGTGAGTGGTCCCGCATGGGCTCGAACCATGGACCCCCTGATTATGAGTCAGGTGCTCTAACCAGCTGAGCTACAGGACCGATGAATCAACGATTCATAAAATTGAAGTGCAAATGTACGTTTTTACACTGAATTTCAAAAAAGGAAATGGATTTATATCAAAAATTATAGATTGTCGCCAAAACCGTTTCACCCACAGCTTGTAAAGTCAGCTTGTCTATGATACTCATATTGTCATCATGCGTGTGCCAATGCGCAGGAAACCCACTGCGTGTATTATACGTCCGGCTGATGATATCAATCGTAGGAATTCTTGCCATTTGATTGATGTAATAATGATCGTCAATAATCTGGTCTGTATTTTCCTTTATGAAAAAATTTCCATAACCTAATTGTGCAGCATTATTCCATACTTGTTTCATAAATTCCGGTGCATACTGCATCGAAACTCCTTCATATGTAAAAGTGGCTCCTTTCGCTCCAACCATATCCAGTAAAATTCCGTTTTCTGCTTTATAATTCAGAACATGAGGATTTTTGCACCAATATTGTGTTCCTAAACAATAAAAATCACCTTGTTTTTGGTTTAAATCATATTCGGGTTGTCCGTAATCCTCCACATCTAAAAAGATTAAATCCACGCCGATTTCCGATTTTTTTTGCTGCAGCTGTCTGGCGATTTCCAGTAAAATTGCAGAACCGCTTCCACCATCATCAGCAGCTAAAATCGGGGCTGCCACCGCACTGTCATCCTGGTCTGCGAACGGACGTGCATCCCAGTGCGTACAAATCATTAGTCTTCTTTTTGCTGTGGTGTTGTAAGATGCAATCACATTGATACATGGAACAGATTTACCGTTATACACCACTACATTTGTTTTTTGCATGACAACACTTGCTCCGTAATTTTTTAATTTCTGTTCGAAAAATGCAGCACATTTTTGTTGTGCCGGTGTGCCCGGAACACGCGTGCCGAAATCTACCTGTTGTTGTGTAAAAACATATGCTGAATCCGAAGAGAAAGCAGGTTTTGTTATTTTATTTTCTGTTGATGTTGTTGTTGCGGCTGATTGATTATCCTGATTGTGTTTGCAAGATGAAGCCATTAAGATTGGTAATATTAACAACGTGACAATTTTTATGAAAACAGATTGCATGCCTTGTCGGAAGACATGCTTCGTACTTCGCAATGACGACCATTGACTATTGACTATTGACCAATGACTAGTTAATCTCATATGTTGTTCCATCTTTAGCATCTTTAATTTCAATTCCGGCTTCTTTTAATCCGTCACGAATTTTATCGGAAGTTGTCCAGTCTTTATTTTCGCGCGATTGTTTTCTGATATCAATCACCAACTGCATCACTTTATCTAATGCTACATTGTTACCTGTCGAAGTATCATCCAGTAAACCTAAGACATCGTACAAGAATTCGTTATAGGTTTTTTGTAATAAGTTGAAAATAGCCTTCGAAATATTAGTTACCTTTTTTCCATCATTATAATAAATATTTATTTGCGTAGCGAGTTCATATAATGTTGCAACTAGTTTCGGTGAATTGAAATCATCGTCCATAACTACTTTGCATTCTGCACATAAATCACGGATTATCTTGTTCTGTTTTTCATCTGAAGCCGCAGACTCGTCGAATTTTAATTCCTGTAAATATTTTGCTGCGTTTAATAATTTGCGCAAGCCTTTTTCAGCATCCTGCAAACCTTTTATAGTAATATCCAGTTCTGAAGAATAGTGCGATTGCATAAATAAAAAACGCACCGTCATCGCTGAATACGCTTTATCTAACAAAGGATGATTGCCTGTCAGGAATTCCATCGGCAAAATAGAATTTCCTAAAGACTTGCTCATTTTTTGTCCGTTGAAATTAAGCATGTTTGTATGCATCCAGTAACGCACAGGCTCATTGCCGCAAGCACCAACATTCTGAGCAATCTCACATTCGTGATGCGGAAATTTCAAATCCATGCCGCCTGCATGAATATCAAATTGTTTCCCTAAATATTTTGTACTCATCACAGAACACTCGAGATGCCAACCCGGGAAACCACTGCCCCACGGGGAGTTCCACTGCATGATATGATCAGGCGATGCTTTTTTCCATAACGCAAAATCTATTGAATTTCGTTTCTCATCCTGTCCGTCCAAATCGCGGTAACCTGCAACTAGTTCATCTATATTTCTGCCGGATAATTTTCCGTAATTATTTCCTTTTGCGTTGTATGCTTTCACATCAAAATAGACAGAACCATTAGATTCATACGCCACGCCATTGTCAATCAGCTTCTGCGTCATTTCAATTTGTTCAACGATATGGCCTGTTGCAGTCGGCTCAATGGTTGGCGGCAATAAATTAAACAACCTGCATACTTCATGAAAACCGACGGTATATTTCTGCACGATTTCCATCGGCTCCAGTTTCTCTAATTTCGCCTGATCTTCCATGCGGTTTTTTCCTTCACCTGCTTCGTTCGTTAAATGTCCTGCGTCTGTAATATTTCTTACATAGCGAACTTTGTATCCTAAAAATTTCAAATAACGATATACCAAATCAAAAGAAATAAAAGTACGTGTATTTCCTAAATGCACATCAGAATAAACCGTTGGACCGCAGCAATACAAACCCACATACGGCGGATTGATAGCTTCAAATTTTTCTTTTTGTCGTGTAAGTGTGTTTTGAATATGAAGTTCTGACATATCGCAAAGATAGGAATTAGTCAATAGCCATTGGTCAATGGTCAATACTTTTTTGCATTTTTGTATTTTTGTCTGAACTTTGATTTATGTGATATTTATGATGAATGTGATTCTTGTTTTTAAATCATGATTATCACATAAATCAAACTAATCACAGTTCAGACAATTATTGAACCCGCTTCGCATTATCTTTCACAAAAGCTTCCCAGCCGCTATATTTTTTTCCTCCACTTGGAACGCCGCGCATAGAAAAATGATGACAAACCGCCACTGCCAGACCATCTGTTGCATCTAATTGTTTGGGCAGTACATCTGTTTTTAAAATATGTCCGAGCATCGCAGCAACCTGTTCCTTCGCTGCATTTCCGTTACCCGTAATACTTTGTTTTACTTTCTTAGGAGAATATTCCTGTACCGGAATTTTTTGTGACAAAGCTGCTGCAATTGCCATACCTTGCGCCCTTCCAAGTTTCAGCATCGACTGAACATTTTTACCAAAAAACGGTGCTTCGATAGCCAGCATATTGGGTTTGTAGGCTAAAACTATTTCCAGGATCCTGTCGTAAATACATTGTAATCTGTCGTAATGGTCGTCAAATTTCTCCGTATGAATACTGCCGATAGCAATCAGTTCCATCGTATTACCATCAGACAAAATGATACCATAACCGGTTACCTGTGTTCCAGGATCGACGCCAAGGATTATTATTTTAGGATTTGCTTTATTGACTGCTGCCACGTCGTAAAAATAGTAGTTAGTATTGAGTAGTTAGTAATTATTTATCAGAACGCTGGAATAAAATACCCAAACTAAAATTAAGAGAACGCAGATTGAGATGATTTTTAAGATTTCCTCTGTCTTAAATCATAATTATCTTGTAAATCTGCGTTCTATTATTGATACTTTTTATGATTTATGTAAGATGTCTATTGTAAAAAACAAACTATCTTTGAAGCCCTTACATGAAGAAGCTTTTTCAAAATAAATTACTGAACACCATTGTCAAAATCCTGATGTTTGGCGGATTGTTGTTCGTGCTGTACAAGCAATTATTTGTTAACGAAAAAATTGAAATTGCTTACAATCATTTTCTACTCAATTTTCACGGGAATTATATATTGCTGAGCATCGTCGTGCTGCTGATGTGCGCCAACTGGACCATTGAAAGCATCAAATGGAAATTATTGATTGACAAACTGCATCCGATTTCATGGCTGGAAGCAATTGAAGGAATTTTATTCGGCGTTACATTTTCGTTGTTCACACCCAGCAGAATTGGCGAATTCGGCGGTCGTGTTTTCGCATTGGATACAGACAGAAAAGAAGCAATCGTATCCACTATTTTGGGCAGTTTAGCGCAGATTGTAGTGAACCTTTCGTTTGGCGCACTTGGTTTATTGCTTTATTCATTTTTATATAAAAAGATGGATGCTTATTTCCTGTTTGCATTTATTTTTATTTATGTGTTGATGGTTGCCGCTATCCATTTTTGTTTCTACAACCTGGATGTGGTCAGCACTAAGTTTTCCAATTTCAGCATTTTCAAAAAAGTCTATAAATACATTCACATTATCGACTTATACAGCAACAGGGATTTTTTACGTTTGGAGATTCTCTCCATTGTCCGGTATTTCATTTATTGCCTGCAATTTGTATTGTTGCTAAAATTCTTTGGATTTCAGCTTTCATTCTTCACCGCAATGATTCTGGTAGCAGCTATTTTCTTTGTACAAACAATTAATCCAATTAATATTGCCCTGATAGACTTTGGATTTCGCGGGAATGTAGCAGCTTATTTTTTAGCTGGTTTTACCAATAATCCTATCACCATTATTGCCACAACTATCACTTTATGGTTTATAAATCTGATTATTCCAGCCATAATTGGAGGAATTTCAGCCCTTAGATTTAGGTTTTTTAAGGAAGAATAATAGAATATTTTGTATTTTTACGGGTTAATACCAAATTCTTTATGAATAATCAAATCTTTCTAATTTTGATAATGACACTTTTTTGTGTCGTTATGATTACTATTACTTATTTAACAAATAAGTCAAATCATCCTAAAGCATTATTTCTTTTATTCTTTACTGAAATGTGGGAGCGTTTTTCTTTTTATGGGATGCGTGCTTTATTAATGCTGTATATGACATCAAAATTGCAGTATCCAGATGCAAAAGCAAGTTTGATTTATGGTACTTATACCTCTTTAGTATATCTGATGCCGCTTTTTGGTGGTATGATTGCTGATAGAATATTAGGATATAGAAAAGCCGTTATTCTTGGAGGTATTTTGATGGCAATAGGACATTTTGTTTTAGCGTTGCCTCCATCATGGTCATTCTTTACAGGAATGGCATTCCTTATCTCAGGTAATGGTTTTTTCAAACCAAATATTTCTTCCATGGTTGGAAAATTATATGCAGATGGTGACAATAGAAGAGACGCAGCATTTTCAATATTTTATATGGGTGTAAACATCGGTGCTTTGTTAAGTGGTCTTATTTGCGGATATATTGGGGAAAAAGGATTCGAAGTATTTACATTTATGACACCTGAAACAAGTTGGCACTTTGGATTTGGTTTAGCCGGTGTTTGTATGGTATTAGGTGTAATCAATTTTGTTGCATTTAAACATTTATTGGGTGATATTGGCTTAATGCCAGTAATAGAGCGCAAAAAAGATGTTTCGGGCAATGAAATAGAAGGTTCCAATTTACCTGCAATTAAACCCTGGATGATTTACATATTTTCATTTCTGATAATACCATTGTTTATTATCTTATTTAGAAACTACACAATAATGGGCTACATTATGGTTCCATTTTGTATTATTGCTACTGTCGGCATGGTATATTTGTCGTTTACTTTAGAAAGTGTAGCAGCAAGACAAATGATGCAGGCAGCCATCATAATGGTCATATTTTCTACACTTTTTTGGGCATTCTATGAGCAGGGCGGTGGTTCTCTTAATTTGTTCGCAAAAAGAAATGTCAATCTTTATGGAATGTCTGCTGCTTCAGTAAATAATTCAATTAATCCATTTTTGGTAATATTATTTAGTACACCTTTTGCTGCTCTTTGGCTCTATTTAGCGAATAGAAAGAAAGAACCTTCAACTCCAATGAAATTTAGCCTTTCATTTATACAATTAGGATTTGGATTTTTAATTTTTGTTTTAGGAGCTAAACTTGCTACTAGTGGTGGCCAGGTTTCTTTATTATGGTTTATTGTCGGATATATATTACTTACTACTGGTGAGCTTTGTTTATCACCTATTGGTTTATCTATGATTACTAAACTATCGCCGCCTAAATTTACCGGTTTAATGATGGGTTTTTGGTTTTTGGCATCAGCCATGGGTCAATATCTGGCAGGCGTAATTGGCACATTAATGGCAATTCCTTCTGAGGGTGGTGCAACCACAGTATCAGCAGTTGAGTCTTTAGCTATATACAGCGGTGTATTTATGAAAATATTTTATGTATCACTGGGTGGTGCTTTAATATTACTCTTGTTAGTACCTATTTTGAAAAGATGGTCAGGCAAAACTGCTGTAGAATAAGTGAAACTAAATTGATAAGTTTTTTGTTTAGATATTATGCAAATAAAGGGTAAAATATTCACTATCGCCGGCATTGTCCTCCTTTTTGGATACTTTATAAAGGATTCTTTTAAAGATCCTTATGATCCGACGCAGGTGGTAATGATAGGAAATGATACCTTGGGAAGAGATTGGGGTGCAATGGCAGAACAAGTTGCAAATGCGGGCAAAAATCTGAACTCAGAAGGTGAAGTTTCAAGTGTAAATTCCAATTCGGATGTTGCGAGTGTAAATTCTGAAAAAACCGCTAAGGAAAAAGATGCAGAACTTCTCAAAACTCAACAAGATCCTTTCAATAAACAAAAACTTAATAAAGACAATTATTCTTCTATTCAATCTCCTGACGGCAGAGAAATTATTACAGGTTATAACCGACCTGAAGATCCTGCTAACAATGATGATGATGATGCAGATCCCAACAACATTAAGTTTAAAAGCCGACACCAGATAGAAGCCGGTGAAGAACCTGAAATGAAATACAGAGATTAGTAGGTGTTTTTTCATCTTAATATTACCTTTTACTACTTTAAATGTCACAAGACAACTTTCTGAATTACTGGCTTAGATCTGAACGCGTCCAGTCTGCTGCGTTGAATCATAATGCTGCTTTAGAGAAACTGTTTCAAAAATCTGGACTAATTTTTCCTTCCAGGCAGTTATACATTCGTGCTTTTAAGGAAGAAAAAATTCTCGAAATCTGGGCGACGGATCATTCACAGTATACATTAATCAAAACATACAAATACACTGCAAATTCAGGCAATCCGGGACCGAAGCAATGCGAAGGTGATTTACAGATTCCAGAAGGGTTTTACCAGATTGCAAATTTCAATCCTGAAAGCAAATTCCATCTTTCTTTCAAAATAAATTATCCGAATCCTGCAGATTCAATTCGCAATAAAAAGGAACAGAATCAAGGCGGTGATATTTATATTCACGGCGGAGAATCTACAACCGGCTGCATTCCAATCGGAGATATTGCTATTGCTGAATTATATTGGTTGTGTGTAAAGTCTCATGCTGTAAACCCAGACATACCGGTTCATATTTTTCCTTGTAAAATGGAAGTAATAAACCTCCGCAACATCTACAATAAATATCCAACGCAAATTTCCTTTTGGAATTCTATAAAACCAATGTATGAGCATTTTCAGTTGCACAAAACACTTAATGAATTTATTGATTTGGATGAAAATGGTAATTATAGACTTTCAAATCACATTGATTAATATCATTTGATATTCTGAATGAAATGAACCTGTCTGCCGACAGGCAGAGAATCATTAATCTATCAATAAATCTGATGTCCCACTTCTCATATCTCATATCTATTTTTATCTTTATAAAATGGAATTAGTAAACGGACAGTATGAAATCGGCGGTGTGAATGTGCTTGACTTATGCAAAAAATACGATACGCCTTTATACGTGTATGACGCAGCGGTCATCGAACGGCAATACAACAGATTAAAAAATGCATTTGGCAAAACAAAGATTGATATACATTATGCATGTAAGGCATTAAATAATATCAGCATCTTAAAATTCATAAAGAATCTTGGCGGCAGCCTGGATACTGTTTCTATCCAGGAAGTGCAATTAGGTTTAAAAGCAGGTTTTAAAGCAAAAGATATTATGTACACGCCAAACTGCGTAAATATTGATGAAATTAATATGGCTGTAAAATATGGTGTTGCTATCAATATCGACAACCTTTCTATTTTAGAACAATTCGGAAATTTATATAAAGATAAATATCCTGTTTGCGTGCGTATTAACCCGCATATTATGGCTGGTGGAAATCAAAAGATTTCTACAGGTCACATCGATTCTAAATTCGGAATTTCTATTTATCAGTTACGACATTTAGAACGTGTTGTAAAATCAACTAATTTAAAAATTATTGGTTTGCATATGCATACGGGTTCTGATATTTTGGATGCTGATGTATTTTTGCGGGGTGCCGACATTTTATTTGAAGCTGCACAAAGTTTTAAAGATTTAGAATATCTGGATTTCGGAAGTGGTTTTAAAGTAAAATATCATGAGAATGACAACACCACAGATATCGAAGATTTAGGTGCAAAAATCTCTGAGCGTTTCCAGGAATTTTGTAAAAATTACGGCAGGGAATTGACCCTGGTTTTTGAACCTGGAAAATATCTGGTAAGCGAAAGCGGATTTTTATTTGTGCGCACTAATGTTATCAAACAAACGACTGCTACCGTTTTTGCCGGTGTGGATTCCGGACAAAATCATTTGATTCGTCCTATGATGTACGATGCATACCATCACATCACCAACGTTTCTAATCCAAACGGCATAGAACGTATCTATACTGTAGTTGGTTACATCTGCGAAACGGATACGTTCGGTTGGGACAGAAAACTAAATGAAGTACGAGAAAGTGATATTCTGGTATTGCATAATGCCGGTGCTTATGGTTATTCGATGGCCTCTAACTACAATTCGCGCTACCGCCCTGCTGAAGTTTTGATACATAACGGCGAAGCAAAACTCATCCGTCGCAGAGAAAGTATCGAAGATTTACTGGCTACGCAAGTTGAGGTAGAATTGTAAGAAAATAGAAAATAGATTTTATTCAAACATCATAATTCTTTCAAATGATAAAATATATATTTCTATTTGTCTGTTTCTTTACGGCGTTAGCTTGTAAAAAATTTGAAAGTTGCGACAGTATTTTTAATACAAAGAAAATTCCGTTAGTTACAAAAATCGCCTTTGGTTCTTGCGCTTCTCAAAATCAGGCTCAGCCCATATTAAATACTATTGTTTCAAAACATCCTGATTTATTTATTTATCTCGGTGATAATATTTACGGCGATACAAAAATAATGCCCATGCTGGAGCATCAATATTACAAGTTGTGCAGCAAATCTGAATTCCATAATTTAATTAGCTCCACCAGAGTAATTGCTACCTGGGATGACCATGATTATGGTCAAAATGATGCAGGGAAAAATTACCCTAAAAAGGAAGATTCCAAAAATATATTTTTAAAATTCTGGGGAGAACCTTTTGGTACACAAAGATGGTATCGTCCGGGCATTTATACCTCGTATTATTTTGGCGACACTGCTCATTTGGTACAGGTAATTTTATTGGATTGCAGAACATTTCGGGATGATTTAAAGATTAGTGATAATGATGTCTACCTCCAGAATGATGACCCTAATGTAACTATGTTGGGAACTGATCAGTGGCGTTGGCTGAAAAGTGAATTACAAAAACCCGCAAAACTCAGAATTATAGGCAGCAGCACCCAATTACTTCGTGAATATAATGGAATGGAAACCTGGGCTAACTATCCGAAAGAACAACAAAAAATGCTGGATTTAATTAAAGAATTACAAGTCAAAAATTTGTTCATTATTTCAGGAGATATACATTTAGCAGAACTTTCTAAAGTTTCTATTAATAACAATACACAGGATGTCTATGATCTTACTGCCAGCGCATTGACAAGCAATAAGATTCAGCATGAAGACATTCCTAACTCTACCAGAGTAGGCAATTCAGTCTATAACCAGACAAATTTTGGTTTTATAGAAATCGACTGGAATCAACATCCTATCAAAGTATCTTTCAAAATTTATAATGGGGACGGCGATGAAAAATTTAAACATGATGTATTTTATTAATTTTTAACGATATCTATTACTCTACAAAACCCATATACTATAAGAATTTTAACTGATTTTTTTGTATATTTGTTATCCAATGTCTCAAAAAGCGACCAATATTCATCCGACTTTTAATCAGTTGCTGCAACGCAGCGATAAAGAGCATTTATTGCAGCAAAGAGCTATATGTATCTGGATGACAGGTTTGTCCGGTTCAGGGAAATCTACCATTGCACAAGGACTGGAAAAAAGACTTTATAAAACCGAAATTTTAACGGCTGTTTTAGACGGCGATAATATACGTTCCGGCATCAATAATAATCTTGGTTTTTCTGAAGAAGACAGAACTGAAAACATCCGCCGCATTGCAGAAATCAATAAACTTTTTTTACAGAACGGAATTATAACTATTAATAGTTTTGTAAGTCCGACAAATGACATTCGTGAGTTGGCAAAAACAATTATTGGTACACAAGATTTTTACGAAGTATATATCAATGCAAGTTTTGATGAATGCGCAAAACGCGATGTAAAAGGGTTGTACAAAAAAGCATTGAATGGTGAAATTAAAAATTTTACAGGTTTAGATGCACCTTTTGAACCTCCAACACATGCTGCTTTAGAAATTAAAACGTCAGAACAAACTATTGAACAAAGCATCGAAAAAATTTATAACTATTTCATTGGTAAAATAAAATAACTATTGACCATTGACTAATGACTATTACATGACCAATTATCACTTAAATCACCTTAAAGAACTCGAAGCAGAATCTATTTTTATTTTGCGTGAAGTAGCTGCACAATTTGAAAATCCGTGTTTGTTATTTTCAGGCGGAAAAGATTCTATCGTTGTTTTACACTTAGCCTTAAAAGCATTTTATCCGGCTAGTGTTCCTTTCACTTTATTACATGTTGATACCGGACATAATTTCCAGGAAGCATTAGATTACCGGGATGAATTGGTAAAAAAACATGGCTTGCGTTTATTAGTAGCCTCTGTTCAGGAAGCGATTGATAAAGGAACTGTACGCGAAGAAAAAGGATACACTGCATCGCGAAATGCATTACAGACAATTCCATTACTGGAAGCATTAGAAAAAAATAAATTCGATTGCGCCATGGGCGGGGCGCGTCGTGATGAAGAAAAAGCCAGAGCCAAAGAACGCTTTTTTTCACACCGCGATGAATTCGGACAATGGGATCCAAAAAACCAACGACCTGAACTTTGGAATATTTTTAACGGCAGAAAACATTTGGGCGAACATTTCCGTGTTTTCCCAATTTCCAATTGGACAGAAATGGATGTGTGGCAATATATTTACCAGGAACAGATTGAAATGCCGAGTTTATATTTTTCACATAAAAGAAAAGTATTTGAACGTGAT
>JAYVPA010000139.1:0-19099 GCA_043757615.1 Sphingobacteriales bacterium
GAACTGGTGGAAACACCATTTGGTTATCATATTATTGAAATGGTAGAACGTCGTGGCGATATGATTCAGGTTCGTCATATTTTAACGAGACCACAGTCAACTTCTAAAGACGCAGAGTTTGCCCAGAATAAACTGGATTCTGTCCGTTCAGATATTTTAAGCAGCAAGACAAGTTTCTTCCAGGCAGTAAAAGATTATTCACAAGACCCGTCATCTAAAAATGTTGGTGGTTCTTTATTGAATAATGAAACTGGCGGAACGGTGTTGGAAGTAAACAAGATTGACCCGAATTTATATTTAATGGTCGATACATTATCTGTAGATGGCATTACTGCACCTATTATGTTTCAAGGTGAAGATGGTACCCCTGCATACCGAATTGTAAAATTGGTTTCTAAATCAGAACCGCATATTGCAGATATAAAAGTGGATTACGATAAGATGCAGAATGCAGCAAGAGCGGATAAAGAAGATCAGGTATTGCAGCGTTGGTTTACTAAGAACATGAAAAAAACTTATCTGATGATTACAGACGATTATAATCAATGTACAGAATTGAATTCCATCGTAGCAAAATAAAATCCCATGAGCCAGTTTACGAATGATGTAGAAGGAATACAAAGTTTAACAACTTCCTACCAGCAGTTAAAAAAGGAAATCAGTAAGGTAATTGTTGGACAAGATGATGTTGTAAAATATGTTTTGTTGTCCATATTTTGCGATAGCCATAGCCTTTTAGTTGGTGTTCCCGGATTGGCAAAAACATTATTGGTTAAGACAGTTGCTGATGCATTGGAATTAAATTTCAAACGTGTTCAGTTCACACCGGATTTAATGCCGTCAGATATTATCGGTGCAGAAATACTGAATGAAAACAGACAGTTTCAATTCAACAGAGGTCCTATTTTCGCAAATATTATTTTAGCGGATGAGATAAACAGAACACCACCAAAAACACAATCAGCATTACTGGAAGCCATGCAGGAACGTCAAGTTACCGCTGCAGGCACACAACATAAATTAGAATTGCCGTTTTTTGTGTTGGCGACACAAAATCCGATTGAGCAGGAGGGAACCTACCCCTTACCTGAAGCACAATTAGACCGTTTTATGTTCAACATCGTGTTGGATTATCCAAGTTATGAAGAAGAATTGCAGGTAGTGAAAACTACAACAACAGATAATCCCGCAGTAGTAAATAAAGTGATTGGGGCAAAAGAAATTATTGCATACCAGCATTTGATTCGACGTATGCCGATTGCGGATAATGTAGTGGAATATGCAGTAAAGTTGGCTTCCTCTACAAGACCAAATACAGCGAAAGCTGCCAAAATAGTCAACGACTTCGTTTCCTGGGGTGCGGGACCAAGAGCATCACAATCATTAGTATTGGCAGCGAAAGGACATGCAGCCATCAATGGAAAATATTCACCGGATATGGAAGATGTGCAAGCAGTAGCATTGCCAATTCTTCGCCATCGTATCATCAGAAATTTCAAAGCAGAAGCCGAAGGTGTAGGTATTGAAAAAATTATTGATGAATTGTTGTAGTAATTATTAGTGTTGAATTGCAATTGAGTTATATATTGTCTCTTCTTTCAGAATACTCTTTATATTTTTCTCCAAATTCAAGTTCTAAAAGCATCCTTAGTAATGCGGGATAAGCAAACCAATATTTATTTTTAATGCGTTCTTCTACATAATCACTTCCAAATTCTTCTATGTAATGTTTTATGTGAAATTCATCTAATTCTTCAGCATCTATGTCAAGCACTTCCTCACGATGTTTTACTACCATATCTAGTAATAAGATTTTAGTATTTATACCAAAATCAAATAATCCTTTTAATTCTTCTTTGTAGTCTGTTTCAAAGAAATCATTTTGTTTTGGCAAAGTTTGACATAAAATGTCATAATATCTACTTCTGTTAACTTATTCAAAGCTTAGTATTTGTCTTTATTCTAGTCATTCAACTTCAACACCGCCATAAACGCTTCTTGCGGTACTTCTACATTACCCACCTGACGCATACGTTTTTTACCTTTCTTTTGTTTCTCCAGCAATTTACGTTTACGCGAAATATCGCCGCCATAACATTTTGCCGTTACATCTTTTCGCATAGCGGAAATAGTCTCCCGCGCAATAATTTTTGCACCGATGGCTGCTTGTATCGCAATAACGAATTGCTGACGAGGAATTAAATCTTTTAATTTTTCACACAATCTGCTGCCAAAATGATACGCCTTGCTTCTGTGTATCAATGCAGAAAATGCATCTACATTTTCACCATTTAATTTGATGTCTAATTTTACCAAATCGCTTTCTCTGAAATCATGCATATGATAATCAAAACTTGCATACCCTTTAGAAATGGATTTTAACTGGTCATAAAAATCAAATACAATTTCTGCCAGCGGCATTTCAAATTGCAATTCAATTTTTGACGGCGATAAGTAAACCTGGTTTTTTAAGATACCACGTTTGTCCATACATAATTTCATGATAGCACCAACGTATTCCGGCTTTGTAATTAATTGTGCTTTTATAAATGGCTCTTCCACATAATCAATAAAAGTCGGATCAGGTAAATCAGAAGGATTATTGATAGTCAGTTTTTCATTTTGTTTGGTATAACAAAAATACGTTACGTTCGGAACCGTCGTGATGATGGTCATATCGTATTCACGCTCCAATCGTTCCTGGATAATTTCCAAATGCAGCAAACCTAAGAAGCCGCAGCGAAAACCAAAACCTAATGCCAGAGATGTTTCAGGTTCCCACACTAAAGACGCATCATTCAGCTGTAGTTTTTCAAGTGAATCACGAAGTTCTTCAAAATCATCATTGTCTATCGGATAAATACCGGCAAATACCATTGGCTTCACATCTTCAAAACCCTTTATACTATTAGAACAAGGTCTGCTGACATGCGTAATCGTATCACCCACTTTTATTTCTTTCGAAACTTTTATTCCTGTAATGATATATCCGATGTCACCAGCTTTCACTTCACTCTTTGGCTCAGGTGTCATACGCATGATACCTACTTCATCTGCAAAATATTCTTTTTCCGTATTTACGAATTTTACTTTATCGCCTTTTTTTATCGCGCCGTTTAACACACGAAAATAAGCAATCACACCTCTGAACTGATTGAACACAGAATCAAATATTAATGCTTGCAAAGGTTCTGTTTCACTTCCTGAGGGTGCAGGAATTCTTTTGATCACTTCAGGTAAAATCAAATCAACACCTAATCCAGTTTTTCCGCTTGCTTCTAAAATATCTTCGTGCTTACAGCCGATTAAATCTACAATCTGGTCTTTCACTTCGTCTACCATTGCACCGTCCATATCAATCTTATTCACGATAGGAATAATTTCTAATCCATTCTCAATTGCTAAATATAAATTGGAAATGGTTTGTGCCTGTATGCCTTGTGTTGCATCCACTAATAAAAGTGCGCCTTCACATGCAGCTAACGAACGGGAAACTTCATAAGAAAAATCTACGTGTCCCGGTGTATCAATTAAATTAAAAATGAATTTTTCACCTTCATGCAAATAATCCATTTGTATCGCATGACTTTTAATGGTAATGCCGCGCTCGCGCTCCAAATCCATATCATCTAATGTCTGTGCCTGTAAATCTCTTTCAGAAACGGTATTGGTGAGTTGTAATAGTCTGTCTGCCAGAGTACTTTTCCCATGATCAATATGTGCGATAATAGAGAAATTCCGAATGTTTTTCATGGCGCAAAAATACGGATATTCAGTGGATTCTTGTAATGCTAAATAATTTATTAATGCGGGACTTTATCGAGGATTTTTCTGCTCATTTACAGGCGGAGCAGGTACTGTAAGAGGCGTTTGTGTCTGATCAATTTTTGGTACAAATTTTTTCTTTTTCATGGTATAAACGATTCCGAAATGCGGCTGGAATCCAAAATTCCCCTGATAGGAGAAAGCGGCGTCAAATCCAACACCTTGTTTTAAGGTAACACCTAATCCAAGTGTGCCGGTAACTGGATTAGTAGCTACGCCGGCACGAAAACTTATCAGGTTTTTCAATGTATATTCTGCGCCTGTCCGAAATATTAATTTGTTTGTTAAATCTTTCTCCAGCTGCACCATAATAAAAAATTTCTTTACAGCTTCATAAGTTACACCTAGCCGGAAAAGCGTCGGTACTTTTTCACCGGTAGCTTTATCGATATAAATTTTTAAGGGATTATATACATGAAATGCAATAGATAATTCATCAATCGGTTTGGAAAATAATCCCATTTCAAAAGTGACATAGTTTTTAGAGCCGTATCCGCTGATTTTAGTATTTAAATAATCCAGCTGTACACCAAGAGACATCCATTTGGCCAGTTTGATAGCATAAGATAAACCGACTTTCTTTTCATTGAAAAGACTATATCCGAAATAGTTTACAGATACGCCAAGCGTTCCGCCTTTTTTTATCGGAACAGCTATTATTCCTGAAAGATTAGTTACCCCTTGTCCTATAAAAACGGGTGCGTAATATAGGCCGAAAGAAGGCCCTTCCAGATAGGCACCTGCTGCCTGATTATTATATGCAGAATAAATATTAACCATGCCGATAGAGCTCATGCCCATTCCGGCCTGGCGTGCGCCGGCGAACTTCAAATCACCAATAGCAAATACGGATGTAGAAGCATAAGATACCATCATCACAAAAATCAATCTATGTAAATCCTTTCTGATAATCCGCCAATTTATAAACTCAAATTAACTAAACTTTTACTTTAATCCAAAGCAAATACAAGATACAAATTATATCAAAAAATAGTAGTTGGCATTAAAGTTGCGTAGTATTGCTTTTAATACAATAATGTGGAAAACTTTGCGTATTAATAGAGGTATAAAATATCACTTTTGATTAACGATTTTTTGAAAGTCTACATATGAAAAGAACAATAATTTTAACGGCAATTTTATTCACTTTAACTCAGGGAATGAATGCTGCTTATTTGCTGCACAATGATTATTCGTATCTGCAGGAAATCACTTTTGAATTATATACTGATGAAGTGCCTGCGTATAAAGTTCCCGAACAAATGAAATCGATTGAAGAGACATTGATGTTTGAGGTTCTGCATGCTACCTGGAAAGATAAACATTGGGTAGCTTATACTTTAAATAAAAACTTACTGGGAAGTTTTAAAGTCGGACAACCTGCATTACTGGACAATGGTGCATCAAAAAAAATATTTTTTATTGCAGCATTCCCGGGTTCTGTCGGCGGATTGGATTTATATGCTTCAGAATATTCAAATGGAACCTGGAGTAAACCAAAAAATTTAGGAAAGACAATTAATACTGCAAATAATGAATCGAATCCCGGGTTGCTGAATGACAATACATTAACGTATTCATCAGGTGGCATCATAAAGAAATTAGATTTGAAAACTTTAAAAGTAGTGAATCTTGAAGAAACTACAGAGAACGATAAAAAAGCACCTGAAGGAATTCAGAATAATGTTCAGAATAACACCGGATATAAGAAAGATAATAACAAGGATGTTATTTCTGCTATCGGTGATAATTCAACGGCAGCACCAAGCGGCAGTGGTACACCAATAAATAATGATTATGGCGCTATTGGTGATAACTCGACAGCAGTGCCTGCAAACGATAACGACGAAAAAGCCATGACGAAAAACCAAACGCGCACTGCAGACGTGGAAACAATAGTTGTAAAAGAAAAAACAAAAACTGAAACGCAGCAAAAACCTAAACAGGAACAAAATTCCAATAATACGTTTGCAACAACCACTACGAAAGCACCAGCTCCGGCATCACAAAATACTAATAACATTCAATCATTAGGAAGTCAGTCGCGTGATGCAATGCTGGCTAAATATAAAACAGCTATTCAGTTAGGTGCATTCGGTTCTCCGAAATGGGATTTGATTGAGCCACTTTCTAAATTCGGTAAAATTATTACGTATAAAAATGATAATGGTTCAAATGTTGTATGGATTGTCGGATTTGCTAATCATGCAGCAGCTGAAAAAGTTTTACCACAAATTAAAGGGATTGCAGGTTTTGAAAATGCATACATTACAGGAAAGTAAATTAAATCTTTAGTAATTTATAAAAGAAAATGCTGCCAATTTTGTCAGCATTTTCTTTCTTTTTAAATTTTGAATCTTTGTTGCATTAAAACAAACCGAACAATTCAGCGTCTATTTTTTCTACTACTTTACTAAAATCACCTTGTTTGTCTGCATAATTTAAATCATCTACATTAATGATTAATAAAGGTCCTTCTTTGTAGTTATCAATCCAGTTATCATAATACTGATTCAGTTGTTTCAAATAATCCAGACGGATATTATCTTCATATGCACGGCCTCTTCTTTCGATTTGTCCAACCAATGTTCCGAGTGAAGCTTTCAGATAAATAAGGAGGTCTGGTGAATTTACTTTTTTGCTGATTGTTCTGAAAAAACTGATGTAGTTTTCAAAATCACGTGTACTCATCAAACCCATTTCGTGTAGGTTGGGAGCAAAAATATGTGCATCCTCATAAATGGTTCTGTCCTGAATAACAATCTGGCTGCCTTCCTGAATATCTACTAACTGACGTAAGCGGCTATTCAAAAAATAAATCTGGAGGTTGAATGACCAGCGCGGCATATCCTGATAAAAATCATTTAAATATGGATTGTTTTCTACATCTTCATATCGTGCTTCCCAGTTATAATGCTTTGCTAATTTTTCTGTAAGAGTAGTTTTTCCGGAACCTATGTTTCCTGCAACTGCTATGTGTTTTAATTGTTTTTTCTGTTTTGCCACGGTTTTATTTTACGGTTAATAGGACAATAAAGCTAAAGATTAATTTTGAATGCAAATAAATACTTGGGTGATTTTTTTATAAAAGTGGATAAAAACTTTTTTTCTGTAACAGAATGACAGGAAAGCTATGGTTGAAGCTGTTTTATATGAGATTGTATAATTCGTTTGTCAGCATCGTTTCCGGATAATTGCAATGCTTTTTTTTTAATCAATTTCAATTTCTTCTTTTTTATCACTTGAATATTTTATTTGCCCGTGAATTTTTTTGATTAAAAAGTTCATCACATTTTCAATAATCCCCCGCTTTATTTTTTGCGACAAATATATAACAGACACTCGGATTTTAAGGCAGCCCCTTTAAGCTCCAGGTTTCGGAATCCAGTAAAAAGTATTACCCGACGATTGAAAGTCTCACAATTGGACAAAAATCTAATTTTATTTTTTATTTCGGAAGAATTTTATTTCCAGATAGGTTTTAAACCCATAATTTCCTGTACTCCGTCTAATGTTTTACGCGCGCTGATTCGTGCCTTTTCGGCACCATCCTTTGCAATCTTATTTATATAGGCAGGATTATTTTCCAGTTCTGTAATTTTCTCTCTTAATGGTTTTGTAAATGCTATAATGTCTTCAGCCAGCTGCATTTTTAAATAACCATATTGTATCGTGCAATTATTGTACAATTCTTCATAATATGCAATGGTATCAGGTTTAGAAACCAGCTTCATCAAGGTAAATAAATTCTGTACGGCCTCTGTTTTGGGTTCATTTGGAGTTGTCGGTGTATCACCTGAAACAGTTTTTTTTAATTTTTTAGTAATTATCTTTTCATCATCACGTAAGAAAATAGCATTGCCTTCCGCTTCACTTTTTCCCATTTTTCCGCTGCCGTCTAAACCCGGAACCTTTACTAATTTTCCTGTCATGTCAAAAGCTTGAGGCTCCGGAAAAAAATCAACACCAAACTGATGATTAAATCGTACTGCAAAATTCCTTGTCATTTCTAAATGCTGCTCCTGGTCTTTTCCTACGGGTACTTTGTGCGCACGATGAATTAAAATATCGGAAGCCATTAATACGGGATATGTAAGTAATCCTGCATTTATATTTTCCTGATGTTTTTTTATTTTTTCTTTGAATGAAGTACATTTTTCAAGTTCGCCTTTGTATGCTAACATGTTTAATAACGCATATAATTCTGATATTTCAGGTATATCACTTTGCACATAAATTGTACTCTTTTCAGGATCTAATCCACAGGCAATATATTCTACTAAAGTTGCTCTTACAGATTTTTTTAATAACTCCGGATCGGGGTGTGTGGTCAATGCGTGCAGGTTAGCAATAAAAAAATATGCTTCATAGTTTTCCTGCATCTGAATAAAATTCTTGATAGCACCAAAATAATTGCCTAAATGTAGATTTCCGGTGCTTCTCACACCACTTAAAACGCGCTCTTTCATCTATTGTATTTTATCTTTTTCTATACGAGCAGATGGAATTCAAAAAAATAATCATCTGTTTGACTTGCAAACTATTAGCTCGTTAATTTTCCATAAAAGTAGTTTGTTTGCTTGTTATTAGGAAATAATTGTTAAAAAGTTAAAAAAATGGTAAAAAATTATTTGATTTTATATTTAAAATGGTTAATATTAACTGGTATTTTCAAACATTTCTTATAAGATATAATTTCAATATGAAAAAAAATCTACAACGCTCTCTACTTGTAAGTTTATTAATTTTCTCCTGCATCATCTCTAAAGCTCAATCTGACAGGGTGAAAATGATAAAAACGGATTCAAAATCTGATATTAAAGTTGAAGTAGTTTATCCAAAAATGGATGAACAGAAAACTAAAAATTTACAGCTATCAAATGATCCTACTCTAACAAAAAGCAAAGATATTTCAAAGCAGGAAAATAAAGATGCTTTGATAAGCAATATCAGCAAAAAGAAAGTTGATATTGATGTAAAGAAAAGCAGTGCTCTCCGTAAATCAAAAACTGCGGAACAATTAGAAGATAATGACGATAGCGCTGAAAAAAAGAAAAACGTAGAAGCACCTCTTTTTCCTGACTTTCAGGTGACTGCAACAAAAGAAGAACCTTATGAAAATAAGATGCAATCAAAAGAAAGCAACTCACAACAATTAGTAAAACTAGAACGTGTTCCTGCTGATGACTCTAATGCGTCTTCTACAAGCCCCGTTGATCAAAATCAGGTCACTATCTCGCCATTAAAAAGAAAATATCTCGAAGGAGTTGTAGCAGATTTGGAGAAAGAAATACAATCCAAAAAAAATTCTTTAGTTGAAATCAAGGCTAAGAAAAAAGAACTGGATGATTTGAGGAAATTATTGGCACAATAAAAAGCACCCCCAACTATGAACAAACTTTTACGATACTTATCTTTATTTTTTTTACTCTTTTTTGTAACTACAATAAGCATTGCACAAGTAAACAATAATTGTGCAAACGCAATAAATGTTTGTAATAATCAATTATCAGCACAGTTAGACGATGGACCCGGAACACAGGAATGTCCTACAGGTGGGTGTGGTTGTATGTTAGCGGGTGAAAAAAATACAAGATGGTTCAGGATTACAATCGCGACTGGAGGAACTTTAGAATTTACTATCAGGCCATATAATGGAACGGCAGATTATGATTTTTCACTATGGAACATGGGCGTTGGTGGTTCTTGTCCGTCAGGAGGAACATTAGGCACACCTGACAGATGTAATTTTGCCGCACCAAAATCTCCGACAGGTATAAGAGGAACTACTAATGGTAACTCTAATGGCGCGGCAGGTAATTTGTTTTCAAATAATATGACCGTAACAGCAGGTCAGGTAATTTATTTGTTGATAGATAATTATGACGGAACGCAGGAAGGTTTTTATTTAGATTTCTTTGGCGGTGCTGCCGGCTCCGGAACAGGTACTAGTGCAACATTTAACTGTGCAACTGTAAATACATGCAGTACTTGTTCAGATCCTGATTGCAATACTTTTCGTTTTGATGCTCCTTCAAATTATTCATTTGATGAGACAGCGGCAAATGGTGCTTGTCACTCTAACTTCGGAGTGAATACAAAAGTTGCAACCGTATGCGGAACATTTACTGTGCCGGTACCTTTTACAACAGTTGAATTTCCTTTAGACAGAGGAATAGAAATTACATCTTCAGCTGCAAATAATTCAAGTTGTTTAGCAACAGCTGTTTCGCATATTTCATATCAGGTGTGGGGCGTTTGCGGAACCCCTTTGACACCACTTCCCGGAACCGGTATTTATACAGGTTTGGATAATGTAACTACTTATAAAGTATGTAAGACAGTTGATGTTTCTACAGGATCTGCAGACTGCTATCTTAGCAGGATTTGTTTGCCATATTGGACAATGATACAAAATGATGAGCCGTGCGGAGCGATAGCATTAACTGTAAATGCAGCAGCAACTGCAGGTTCTAACGCCGGTGCAACAGCAGGATTTAATGCAGGCTGTACAGCATACCAGGATGTATGGTATAAATTTACAGCACCCGCTTCCGGCAGAGTACAGATAAATGTTGTACCGAATGCTGCATCAGATGTAAAAGTAAGTTTAATAGGACCACAGGCAGGATTGACAGGAGGAGTGAATGATTGTAATAAACCTTGTGACCAGATGACAAATATTGCTGGAGGTTGTAATGATAATGCAGGTGCCGGAGGAGCAGAACGTTTGTTCTCTTTTGTAATTCCGGGACAAACATATTATGTGTGGATTAGCGGAACAGCAGCACGGCCAACAGCTACTTTTACAGTTCAGGTTACTGAAACAATTACAAGCAACGCGCAGCCAAGTCCGGGAACGGATATTGTCGGAGCACCGGATGCAATTCCTGCGAATGATGATTGTTCTAATGCAATTGATTTAAATCCGATGTGTAATGTTAAAACAGGAACAAATATTGGAGCAACAGCAATATGTACTGATCCTGATCCGCAATATGTTTCAGCCATTACGCTAGAAAATGATGTATGGTATAAATGGACGGCACCTTTAAATAATGGAAATGCACAAGTTACGCTGGAAGTAACCGGTGTATCTTGTACAGATGGTGCAGGTGTAGGAGCAACAGGAATTCAGTTTGGAATTTTTAAAGGTTCTTGTGCAGCATTGACACCTGTTTCAAACGGAACGACAACACTTACATTTACACCAATAGCAGGACAAACCTATTATTTTGTTATTGATGGAAATGCTGGCGCACAATGTAATTTCAGTATAAATATTAAACGACCAACTATTACATCACAAACATGTGGAGGCGGTAATTTGTGTGCGGGCAGTTCATTGAATGCATCCTTTACCTATACATATAATGGAAGTAATCCGGGAATCAGATGGGCTTATTGTAAATCTGCCACGTGGGGAACTCCTTGTGTAATTGATTTAGATAACCCGGCAACTTATTCAGTATATAATTCAGCGGCAGGATTGCCAAGTCCGGGTTGTACTCCGGCGACCTATACTTTTGTAGGATATATTTTAGCGGATAACGGTGCAACAACAATTGCTCCGGGTTATCCGAGACCACAACCGATATCAGCAAATTGCGTTCGCTCAACTAACGCTTGTACATTTAATATTTATCCGGATATAAAAAATACGGTAACGGTAACATCAACACCTTGCTCTCAAATAGTTGTTCCAAATGCATCCTGCTCACCTGCAGCACCTGTAACTATAACAGGAACTACCAGTCAAACAGCAGCTGTAGGAACAAGCGGAACATTTACTCCGGTTACTGTAACATGGAACGCACCTTATGGAGCAACGGCACCGGCGGCTTGCGGAACTTATACAATACAAAAAGCATACGCATGTCCAGGACCATCAGGTTCTAATGCTTGTCCCGGTGCAACACTTGTTGTCGGAGCAGCAGCAACTGCATCAAACAATAATGTAGCTTATGATGGAAACGAAGACTTTGATCCGTTTTTTGACTGGGTATGTACTGATAATTATGGTGCTGCTGTATGGTTTAATTTTATTGCTCCTGCTTCAGGAAATGCAAATATCAATTTAACGAATGTAGGTGGTGGTGATAATATGGATGCTGTTATGTTTTTATTTAACAGCAGAGAAGCATCTGATTTAAATATTGATTGTGATAACTATTTGACTACTGATATATTTGGTTTTCCTGCTCCGGATCCGGATCCATATTTGAGTGATGTGTGCGCATCTTGTACATCGCTAAATAATTTTTGTAAAAAGAATGATCAGCTGATAGGATGTGCTGATGCTACCGGCTTGGGTACAGGTACAGGTGGTAATGAATCTATTCAGGTAAGAGGATTAAACCCCGGAGAAACTTACTATGTCATGGTTGATGGATACGAAACAACAGCGGCAAATGCGAAAGGTAATTTCTCTATTCAGGTCGCAGATGCTGCGGGAGGACCTATCCGTCCGTCTAATGATGATATATGCAGTGCTATAGATTTATCTACAATAGGTTGTAATCCACAGCCGGGAAATAATATAAATGCAACTTCGTTATGTAGTGTTGATCCCCCTTTCCCAAGCGGGTATTCAACTGAGAATTCGGTTTGGTACACGTATACAGCATCAACTACAGGTCCTACTACTATTAAATATTTATATGCAACAGGTACTTTCTGTGCAGGACAAGCTCTTTATCCGGGTGTGCAATTTGCTATTTATACAAGCAATAATAACGCATGTAATGGTACATTAACAAATATTCCGGCAGGTACTGTATATAATGGTACTACTTCAGGTCAGGTTACTGTGAACCTTACTGCCGGACAGAAATATTATATTTTAGTAGACGGTTATGCAGGGAATGAATGTAAATATGAGTTCCAGATTTATAACGGCAATAGCTGTTGTACAGCTGACTTAGGTACCACAGAAGGTGCCGACAGAGTATTGTGTTTTGGTGATGATGTTACATATGGTGTAACAGCGAATCCTATTAATTTTGGAAGCAATGCACAAAACAATCCTGTTATAGGATGGCAGTTTTCTACAACACAACCAACAGTAATCAATCCGTTTGACCCTGCAAATTCAGGTAAGTCTTATTTTGTTGGGGTTATTGATACATTAGGTGCAGGTACAACAATTACTAGAGTATATCATGATGCCCAGGGTAATTATCCTGCTACTGCAGGAGTATATGATGCCAGTACCGGTAATTATCCAATAACAATGAGCGGATTTAATGGAACAACATTTAATTCGGCTACCGATACAATAACAGTTTGCGTAAATGCAGCAGCTGAATATTTTGGAGACATGATAATCGATTTAATTGCTCCTGATGGAACCTCTTTCAGATTAGTAAACAGACAGTGTACATCTGATATAGGGTATTTAGATGTTTGTTTTTCTAATGTAGGTACAACTGGAACCGTTTCGTCTTTCTGTCCTGGTGCGGCAGGTGAAGTAACAGGATATTATTTACCTGTTACTGCATGGTCTGCTTTAAACGGAAAGGTAATAGATGGTACATGGAAGATTAGAATACAAGATGCATCCTTATTTGATAATACGTATTTCTATGCAGCTAGTTTAGAAATTAAAAAAGCGTATACAACTCACGTTCCGGGAATTGGTACAAACCATGGTGATTTACATATTGTAAATAATGACCCGTATAAATACGGTCCTCAGGTATTTTGGTTAACTCCTGTAACCTTTATAAACTATGCAGGAAATCTTTTCTATTCTGACTCATGCTATAGCTACGGCACTCCGGTAAAAGTTACGATGTTAGAGAAAATGACAACACCTGGTTTTACACCAACATGTAATGCACCCGGTGATGGCAGCGCAGGCATCAGTTTAACCGTTACTTCACCTGATGGCGGATGGCCGAGCCTGACACCAAAAGCAGTTCCTGCACAACATTTTAATTATGTGGGTTCAGGTGCGGCAGCAGGAATTACGTTTCCCGCTCCACCCGTTGATACATTAGAAACATCAAATGCATTTAACGTAACGGACGGGCAGGCATGGTCTGTTTTATTTACTGATAATAATGGTTGTAAAAGCAGCATAGGAGGAACATTCGATAAACCTAATGTGGGCGCATTAAATGTAGATACCACAGCATGTAAAAATGATATTGTACAATATAGTGTTACACTTCCACCACCATTATATTCAAAATATAAGATTACCATAGACTTTGACAGTTATCCGCAGGATATCAGCTGGGTAATATATGATGGTGCCGGTAACGTAGTAAAATCTGGTGGAGGATATGCAGCTACCTTGGGACTAGCGGTTGATTCAACGGGATTGATAGATCCGAATAAAGGTCCTTACAGAATAGAATTTTATGATGGATATGGTGATGGATTAGGTTCAGGCGGAGGAAGCACAACCGGCGGTGGTAGCAGTGCGACGAACTTTATCTTAATCGAAGAATTAAATTCATCAGGAGGATCTGCTGTTCTGTATAATCAGACATTTGTATTCTGTTCGCCAATATATTGTACAGGTCCTGCAGCATCTATATTTGACGACAAAAATATTCCGTTAGGTACACCAAACGGCACCTATTCAAATGGTGTGACTACAAATGTATATGCCGGAACAAGTTGTGGAGGCGCAGCAGTATCAGGTGTAATAACGGCAAATTCAAATGCATCCGGTTCTATTAATACATCGACTTTAACTGCAGGTACTTCGTATTCTGTTAAATATTCATTCACAGATAAATATAATTGTACAACCAGTTTATGTAAACCATTTAAAGTATTCCCGCGTGTTTCAATTAATCCGACGATTAACTGTGCAGCAAATCCGCCGACTGTTTCTGTAAATGCTGCATGCGCAAGTTGTAATGCTACATACATTGCAGAATATTCTTATAATGGCGGTTCAACATGGACAACTGTAACAACAGCTAATTTCCAGGATATATATACTTATGCGCATGTAAAAAATTTGGTGACAGGAGAAGTGTCATGTGAAGTGAGTAGTGTGAAATTGGCAGATTGTCCTACTGTATTGCCTATTGAATTGATTTACATAAGAGCAAATTCTATTGATAATGAATATATCAAAGTAACCTGGGCTACAGCATCTGAAATAAACACTAATAAATTTGAAGTATTAAGAAGTACAGATGCTGTCAACTTTACTAAAATTGGAGAAGTAGCAGCGGCAGGAAATTCTAATACCATCAGAACTTATACTTTCGATGATCATGATGTGGTTGCAGGTGTTGTTTATTACTACCAGATAAGAGAATTGGATAATAACCATCATACCACTTTAACCAATATCGCAAATGCAAAACTGGAAAAAGATAAATTTGAATTGATAAGCATTTATCCGAACCCGACTGTAAATAATACGATAATAACAATGTATACCAAAGATGTTATGGATGTTACATTAACAGTATATAATGATATCGGCGAATTGATGATGGATGATAAAAAGACACTGAAAGAAGGATTAAATGAATGGAATATTTCAACGGAGAAATGGGCAAGAGCTGTCTATTACTTTATTATCAAAACGGATGGAAATCCAATCACTAAACAGGTAATTAAACTTCAGTAAGAAATAGTTTATCTTATAAATGGTACAGACGAATAAACAATTATATAGTCTGTACCATTTTTGTGTTTATATTCGTAATATAATTTAGAAACTTTCAACTAATAATCAGATTATGATAGTAGATGATGCAATGGTAGACAAACTGGCAAATCTTTCAAAGCTTGAATTTGATGCAGAAGGAAAAGAAGCTATAAAAGAAGATTTGACAAATATTTTAAATTTCATGGAAAAATTAAATGAACTCAATACAGATGGTGTTGAACCTTTGGTATATATAAATGAAGATGTGAACGTTTTCAGAAAAGATGCAGTCAATTATCCAATCACTAAAGAAGAAGCGTTGATGAATGCACCATTGAAAGATGCAGATTATATAAAAGTTCCGAAATTTGTTAAAGGAACAAAATATTGATTTTTTATGAAGAATGTAATTGAATTGAGAGGTATCAAACGTGAATTTAATCTCGGTGATGAAACGATTCATGCGCTGAAAGAAATTAATCTGGATATTTCAAAGAATGAATACGTAGCATTAATGGGACCTTCAGGTTCAGGAAAATCTACGCTGATGAATATCTTAGGCTGTCTGGATACACCAAGTGCCGGACAATATTTTTTAGAAGGAAATGATGTAAGCAAATCATCTGATAATACATTAGCAGCAGTGCGCAACAAACAAATCGGATTTATTTTCCAGACATTTAATTTGATTCCGCGCTTAACAACTATTGAAAATGTTGCATTGCCGTTAATCTATGCAGGCTGGAGTAAAAAACAGCGTGATGAACGCGCAATAGAAGTATTGCAGCAGGTTGGTTTAGGTGACAGAATGAAACACAAACCCAATGAACTTTCGGGCGGACAGCGCCAACGTGTAGCGGTGGCACGCGCATTGGTGAATCATCCGTCATTGATTCTGGCAGATGAGCCGACAGGAAATCTGGATACAAAAACTTCCTATGAAATCATGAAGCTGTTTGAAGAAATTCATAACAACGGAAACACAATCATAGTGGTCACACATGAAGAAGATATTGCATTGTATACACACCGCATTGTACGTATGCGCGATGGCCTGATTGAAAGCGACCAACCGAATGAAAACATCAGAAAGGTAAATGGGAATTTAATTATTAACACTTCACATTAAAAGTGAAACAACAACGCTAAGTTTTTAGAAAATAATTTTATTGCAATAGATAATAAGATAACACCAAATACTTTTCGCAAAATATTAATACCCGTATCTCCCAGTAAATTTTCTATTTTGGGAATAAAGCGAATTACGAAATAAATAATAATCAGATTTATTAAAATAGCAACCAGTATTACATACACATTGTATTCTGAGCGCAATGACAGCAATGTTGTTAAGGTACCTGCACCTGCTATCATCGGAAATGCAATGGGAACCACAGAAGAAGATTTTACAGAACTGTTTCCTGATTTAAAAATATCTCTGTTCAATGTCATTTCCAAGCCAACTAAAAATATTACAATTGAACCTGCTAATGAAAAAGAAGCTACATCAATTCCGATGATTTTTAAAAGTTCTTTTCCCACGAATAAAAAAAGGATCATGATAAAACCGGAAACCAATGTTGCATATTTTGCATCTACATGTCCGACCTTTGATTTAATATCCAGAATAACAGGAACAGAACCTAATACATCAATGATAGCAAATAATACAAGCGTTACGGTAGATATTTCTTTTATAGTAAAATCCATATAATTAATTTTGCTGCAAAGTTGGTAGTTTATAGCACACTGTCAAATGTATAAATTATTAGAGTATAAATCAATGTCAATAAATGGAAGCTAAAATAGGAATTGCATTAAGCGGCGGCGGTGCACGCGGCATAACACATGTCGGTGTGTTGAAAGCATTGGATGAATATGGTGTCTCTCCAAAATTTATTTCAGGTGCAAGTGCAGGGAGTATAGTTGCTGCGTTATATGCGTATGGCTATTCACCTGATGAAATGCTTAAGCTGTCTGAAGGATCTAATATGTTTAAAGTGATTCGTAAAAGCGGTAAGATAGGGATGAATATGGAGCCGCATTATATTCGCGAATTAATTAAAACATCCATTCCCGAAGATGATTTTGCTGCCCTGAAGAAAAAATTATTTGTATCTGTAACAAATCTTACAACAGGTAAATCAGAAATAAAATCGGAGGGAAATTTATCTGAAGTCATTGCCGCATCATCTGCCATTCCCATAATATTTAAACCTGTAGAGATAGATAATTGTTTATATGTAGATGGTGGTTTATTAAATAATTTACCTGTAGAATGTTTATTAAATCATTGCAATATTATTATTGGTTCTAATGTAGTACCGCACGGAATAAATCATATAAACAGGAATAAATTAAAGGATATTGCCGCAAGAACTAAAGAATTAATTGTATGGAACAGTACAAAAAATCAACTATTACACTGTAACATTGTTATAGAATCTCAAGAGGTATTCAAAATGGGAATGTTTGATTTTCGTCATGCTAAAAGGTTTGCTGAGTTAGGTTATCAACAAACAAGAGCGCAAATGGACAATATTTTAAAAGAAATTACTAAAAAAGTTGTTTAAATTTGCGAATTAATATAAATTAACATTATTTTTGTCCAATAAAATTAAACCAAAGTCTTTATGAAAAAAGGTATCGTATTATTTTGTGCATTACTTGTCTTATTCAGTTCTGTATCATTAGGTGCAAAAAAACCACCAAAGAACAATAAGAGCGCAGTAGGAAACAATCGTTTCAGTATAGGAATAGCAATGGAAATGGCGGATTACTATTCTCCGGCTTTAAAAAAGCTTTCAACATTTAAGAATCCCATTTCATTTGGTCCTCGTATTACTGGTTGGTACAATCCAAACTCATCAGTAGCAATAGGTTTAGATGTAGGCAGCCACGCATTTTCTACAAAAGAAAATCCGACATTACCGACAATCAACACTTATAATATTTTATATTCAGGTTTACTTGCTTATAAATTTAATAACGGTTATATCTTAAAAGAAGATGCTGCGGTATCTCCTTATATATTTGCAAAAATTCAAGGTTCATGGGCACAAACGCCAATAACTAAAGAAAATGTAAATGGATTTGGTATTCCTGTTGGAGCTGGTATCAACTTTAAAATAGCAAACAATATTGCATTAAATGTTACCGGTGGTTATAATTTCGCAATTAAAAACAATAATGATCATATCTTCTTTGGTGCAGGTCTTATGGTTGACTTAGGTAAAGGAAAAGAAGTAGCTGAAGACACAGTTCCTATGATTGTAGAAAAACCGGTGGACACAGACGGTGATGGCATTTATGATTTAGATGATGCATGCCCGACAGTTCCTGGTTTAGCACAATTCAATGGTTGCCCTGATACAGATGGCGATGGTATAGAAGATAGCAAGGATGATTGTCCTACAGTGCCTGGTTTAGCTGAATTTAACGGTTGCCCTGACAGAGACGGTGATGGTATTCCTGATGCTAAAGATGCTTGTCCTGATGTAAAAGGTATTGCTAAATTTGGTGGTTGCCCGGATCCGGACAGAGATGGTGATGGTATTATCAATGAAAGAGATGATTGCCCGGATGTAGCCGGTACTTTCAGCGGTCACGGTTGTCCTGACAGAGATGGTGACGGAGTTGTAGATGATGTAG
>JAYVPA010000140.1:0-19090 GCA_043757615.1 Sphingobacteriales bacterium
TGGATTAATGATTCATTAAAAGATGTTGATGTATTTTATATTTACCCGACATTATATTCAAAAGGCGAATCCTGGAATGCTGATGTCGATAATAAAAAACTAAATAAAAAACTGGATAAGTATCCTGTAAAATTCCAGGCATCTGTTTTCAATGCGGTTGGTCGTGTATATGCGCCAAGATACCGTCAGTCCATATTAGCAGTTTTTACAGACAGCACGAATCAGCGAAAACCATCACTTGATTTTGCTTACCAGGATGTGAAAAAGGCATTTGAATATTATATGCAGCACTATAATCAAGGCCGGCCTGTTATTATTGCAGCTCATAGTCAGGGCAGTACACATGCAAGGCAATTAATAAAAGATGAGTTTGATACACCTGAAATGAAGAAGAAATTAGTGTGTGCTTATGTTGTTGGGTTTGCAGTTTATCCTGATGAATATAAAGTGCTGACACCATGCAAAGAAGCAAATGAAACAGACTGCTATGTTACATGGTCTTCATTTAAAACAGGATTTATGTATGCAGATACATCAAAAGATATTTTAGTAGGAAAGGTTTGTGTGAATCCCATCTCATGGAAAATGGATACGGTTGATGTAACAGGAAAAGGCGGCTTCTTACTTAATCAAAACAGGAAAAAATTATATCATACAGAAGCGAAGATTCATAATAATTTCCTCTGGGTAAAAACAAACATGCCGGTTGCACGTAAAGCAAACATTTTACATTTATTAGACTATAATTTGTATTGGTTTGATATAAGAAAGAACGTTGCGGACAGAGTAAATGCTTATTTTAAAAAATAGCGTTCAAAAAATTTCATTTATACAAACGTACTTTTTATTTTTAAGATATGTTTCATCAGCAAAAATATTGCAGCAATTGTGGCAAAGATGTGATTTTAAAATTTACAGAAGGTAAAGACAGATTTGTTTGTGAATATTGTGAAACCATTCATTATACAAATCCGAAAATTGTAACTGGTGCTTTGTGTGTTTGGGAAAACAAAGTATTGTTGTGTCGCCGTGCAATTGAACCACGCAAAGGATTTTGGAATTTACCTGCCGGTTATTTGGAAGATTTTGAAAAAGCAGAAGATGGTGCCATTCGCGAAACTTGGGAAGAAGCAGGAGCAGAGATTCAGATTGAAAAAGTATTAACCGTTTATAATTTACCACAGGCAAATCAGGTGTATATTCACTTTCTAGCAAGATTAACAGATGGCATCATTCGCAATGGTGAAGAAAGTATAGAATCAGGTTTGTTTGCTGAAGAAGAAATTCCTTGGAAGGAATTAGCATTTACGTCATCAGCTTTTGCTTTACGTAAATTTTTTGAAGACAGAAAAATTGGTGTCTTTAATACTCATTTAGGCACATTTCCGGAGAAATAACAAGATATATTTCTATTGTTTTTCAGCTAAAGTGTATATATTTGTACTATGGAATCTACAAGAACAAATAACAACTTTTGGTTAATTATAGGCTTAGTTTTAGCAGCAGTTGTATTTAGAGTTATATCTAACGCATTTTCATTATTTAATTTCACACCTATAATTGCAATAGCATTATTTGCAGGTGCTAGATTTGAAGACAAAAAATGGTCTGTTATTATTCCTTTAGTCACTTTATTTATTAGTGATATTATTTTAGCTTACATGAATAATTTTAATGTACTACACAATACTATTTTATTTACATACGGTTCTATTTTGCTAATTATTTTATTAGGAAGATTATTAAATAATTCAACATTCAACATTGTAAAAACAGCAGGTTTTTCATTAATATCTTCATTGCTGTTTTTCGCTATCACAAACTTTGGTGTTTGGTTATTTAGCAACATGTACACGTTAAATTTTGCTGGTTTAACAAAATGCTTTATACTAGCAATTCCATTTTTACAAAGAAGCATTACTGGTGATTTGTTTTTTGTAGCTGTCTTATTTGGTATATATGAGCTGGTACATAATAAAAAAACTGCTGTTGTAAAAGAGATTGCATGGCAAAAAAGCGACTTAATAGATTAATCTACATTAATTTTTCTTCATAAAAAAATAGTCAATTAAACTTCCTTGCTTTTTATAAGTCAAAGTTTAAATTAATTATTTTATGAGAAAACCTATCTTATTACAAACTGCATTTTTTTTATTTGGGTGCCTTTTTTTTATTCAATGTAAAAAAGAAACAGCAATAAATAATCCAATTAATAATAATGATAGTGCAACCGTTACCGTAGTTAATGGTTATGGCTCAGGAAAATATAAAGTAGGTGATACAGTTCATATTTGGTCTACAGCTATTACCGCAAATGAAGTGTTTAACACATGGACTGGTTATAGCAATTTAATTTCAAATGTTGGTGAATGGCATAATTCATTTATTATGCCTGCACAAAATGTAACGGTAACAGGTACTAAAACAAGTATTACACCATTTACTTTACAATATGAAAAAATAAAAGGAAAAAGCATTTTAAAAAACGTCTATTATTATTTTCCAAGTGGTCATAAAGGTGTTGTTTATTTATTGCACGGCACATCTGGTAGCGCAAAAAGTATTACTACAAATTACGAATGGATATTAATGATAAAAGATTTGGTAACAGATGGTTATGCAGTAGTAGTAACAGAAGCAGAAGAAGCAACTTTAAATACAGATTTAAATGGTGATGGAAAAATACGTTGGTCCACTTTTCCTGCAGACAGTATAGCAAATGTTGACTATGCAAACATAAAAGCACTCAACGATACATTTAATAAACGAAATTACACCAGCACTTCAATTCCAAGATTTTCTATTGGTATGAGTAATGGTGGCTCTTTCTCAGCGGCACTTTCTGCATTATATAAATTCAAAACTGGTGTTTCTTATTCTGCATCTTCGGCAAGTGCGGTATTTGCAGTTTCAGTTACACCATTCCAGTTTTGTATGGCAAAATTTGATGATAATCCTGAAGTTGGTGCGCAAGGCAATGCCGATGCATTGACGAATTCTCAAACATTAATTGGCAGAGGAATTTGTAGTAAATATTTCGCACACGATCATTCACCAGTATATAATGAACGTTTTGCTAGAAGTGGTGACATTTCTGTTGCAATATCTGCAAATATTGTATCTGAATTAAGAACAAATGGTTGGTTAGATAGTAAAAATTACATGAAAGCATCTGCTGCAACTATTTCGGCTTCCATTCAGGCAACTCCATCAAACTATCCAGTTTTAAATGCTTTATCTGTGAATCAGCAACAATATATTGCAAACGAAATAGAGGCAATGTTTGCAGCACATCAGTTTTACAGCGATTATAATAAAACGACTATCAAATTTTTAAATTCTCAGTGTTTGTAAGAAATAGTCTTTTATTTAAAAACGAAATGGATGAAATATAAACATTTATTTTCTTCAATAAGTATCATTTTACTTATGTCGATTATTGGTTGTACAAAAAACACAACGACCAATAATACAATTACCGCAGATGTGACTATAACAGTAGATTTTTCTGCTACAGCAACTACAGTAAAATCAATGGTAGGTTTTATACATGCAATGAGTGCCACACAACCTGCATCCAACTATATTACAGACTTAAGTCCAGCATATTGGCGTGCAGGAACATTAATGTCAACTATTTATCCGCGAATAAATCAATTTCACGCAAAACCGATTTTAGTAATAAGTGATTTATATCGCTATCCGGGCGATAATGTAGTCGGTTGGAAGCAACCTTTTGAAGATACTACTGCATGGAAAAATTTTGTTGGAAATGTTTATACACAAGGAAGTCTTATTGGTGATTCTGTTGTGTATGATGTTTGGAATGAACCAAATGGAATTTATTTTTGGACAGGTACACGGCAACAACTGTTTGAAACATTTAAAAGAGCACACGATAAAATTCGTTCATTGCCTAATGGGAATAATGCATTCATTTCAGGGCCATCTTTAAATGGATTAGATACTGCTTTTATCCGACCATTTTTGGATTATTGTTTAGTGAATAACATTAAATTAGATGTTTTCAGTTGGCATGAGTTTAGAACAGATGAAAAAATAAATGATATCGCAACTAATATTACGCAAATCAGAACATTAGTAAACAGTACCAAATATGCTCCACTTCAAATAAAGCAAATCCATTTGAATGAATTAGGCGGCGCATCAGCACAGTTTAAACCGGGTTCAATTTTGGCTTATTTTTCTGCATTAGAAAAAGGTGGTGCAAATGCAGCATGCAGAGCTTGCTGGGACGAATCTACTGGCATAAATAATTGTTTTAACAACACGCTAAATGGATTACTTACACCAAATTCATTTAATCCAAGAGCAGCATGGTGGGCTTACCGTTATTATAATTTAAGTATAAATAAACGAGTGCCAAGTATATCTTCCAATACAAATGTCGTAAGTTATGCAAGCACTTCTTCAGAAAATGCTAATGAACTTCAAATCTTGGTAGGATATTATGGTGATGTAGATAATGCGGACAAGAGTATAAATATTAATTTAAGGAATTTAAATAATGTTGATTATTTAAATGGTAAAACAACAGTTCATGTTAAAATTCAAAAAATTCCAAATTCAGGCGAACAGGCAATCTTACAACCAAGTGCCATAAGCCAAACTACTGAAAATATTATTAACGGTACTATAACTGTTCCTATTCAAAATATTGGGTTGAATGAGGTATTTGTCGTTCAGGTTTATTAATTTTTCCGCATTTTTTCTTATTTAAATGTTATTTTAACAACTGTTATTATCTTTAATTTTAGTTCATTGTGCTTAATTGCATACATTTGCTTTTCTAAATTTTCATAGTTTGTCATTAATAAAATCTATATCAGGTATTCGGGGAACGATTGGGGGGAAATCAGGTGATGCCTTGACACCAATTGATATTGCCAGATTTACATTAGCATTCGGAACCATTCTTAAATTAAAAGACGCCAAGAAAATAGTTGTCGGAAGAGATGCACGTATTTCCGGTGAAATGGTACATCATATCGTTGTCGGTAATTTAATAGGTATCGGTTTAGATGTTATTGATTTAGGTTTGGCTACAACGCCAACTGTAGAAATGGCAGTCACGGCGGAAAATGCGGATGGAGGTATCATTATTACAGCATCGCACAACCCGAAACAATGGAATGCACTCAAATTATTAAATAATAAAGGCGAATTCATTTCTGAAAAAACCGGACAGGATGTTTTGAAACGCGCAAATTCAGGCAAATTTGAATTTGTGGATGTAGATAAATTAGGACATGTAACACATAAAGATTATCTAGATTATCATATTGAACAAATCTTAAAAATTCCGTATGTAAATGTAAAAGCTATTCAAGCGAAAAACTTTAAAGTGGTGGTGGATGCAGTGAATAGTGTTGGCGGCATTGCGGTTCCGAAATTACTGAAAGCATTGGGCGTAGAAATTATAACAGAATTATACTGCGAACCAACAGGAAAATTTGCTCATAATCCTGAACCATTACCCGAAAATTTATCAGCACTTTCTTCAGAAGTAAAACAACAAAAAGCGGATATTGGAATAGCTGTCGATCCGGATGTAGACAGATTGGCGCTTATTGATGAAAAAGGCGTTCCGTTTGGTGAAGAATATACTTTAGTGGCTGTTGCAGATTATGTCTTATCACATAAAAAAGGAAATACTGTTTCCAATTTATCTTCTACTAAAGCTTTACGCGATATCAGCGAAAAACATGGTGTGCAATATGCTGCATCAGCTGTAGGTGAGGTGAATGTAGTAGAAAAAATGAAAGAAACAAATGCTGTAATCGGTGGTGAAGGAAACGGTGGAATTATTTTGCCTGAATTACATTATGGAAGAGATGCTTTAGTTGGTATTGCTTTGTTTTTATCACACTTAGCGACTTCAAATAAAAGTATGAATTCATTAAGAGCGCAGTATCCAAATTATGTGATTTCCAAAAATAAAATTCAGTTGGAAGAAGGTATGGATTTGCTGGATATTATTAAAAAAGTAAAAGAAAAATATACACAATATCCGCAAAATACGATTGATGGTTTACGCATCGATATAGACCAGGATTGGGTACATCTTCGCGGCTCAAATACAGAACCAATTATTCGTATTTACTCGGAAAGTTCAACAGAACAAACAGCCAATGCCATTGCACAGAAAATGCAAAAAGACATTATGGCAATTCTGAAAGGATAAAACAATTGACAATATTCCGATGAACAATTAACAATTTAATTCCTATGTTGAATAATTCATCCCTATAACTTTTCTTGTATTTTTTATTAATCGTAAATTGTACATTGTTAATCGTACATCGACATGGCTGCTACACTTGATACCATATGGAAAAATCTACATTCAAATAAGTTTGAACCTGTCTATTTTTTGTGTGGCGAAGAATCCTATTATATTGATTTAATAGAGAATTACATTTCGGATAATGCGCTGCAGCCGCATGAAAAAGATTTCAATTTTTCTATGTTTTACGGAAAGGACGCAGACCCAATGGCTGTCTTGAATGATGCCAAACAATATCCGACGTTTGCAGAAAAAAGACTGGTAGTGCTTCGTGAAGCGCAGGATTTAAAAGTTAAAGACTGGGAGATTTTTGAAAAATATCTGGAAAATCCTGTTTCAAGTACTGTGTTGGTTTTTGCACATAAAAATAAGACACTTGACAAACGTACTAAGATTGCAAAAGTAATAGAGAAACAGACTGTTTATTTTGAATCAAAAAAAGTATCTGATGATGGGTTGCCAAACTGGATTGTAGGGTATGTGAAAAAGAAAAATTTTAAGATCAATAATGAATCTGCAAAAGTACTGGCAGAAAATTTAGGAAATGATTTATCACGTATTGTCAATGAGATAGATAAATTGTCTGTGATGTTAGGCGATAATTCAGAAGTGACAACTGAAATCATTGAAAAATATATTGGCATTTCTAAAGAATACAACATCACGGAATTTAACAATGCTATTATTAAAAGAGATTTTTATAAAGCGATGAAAATGATTCTGTATTTTGAGAAAAACCCCAAAGCCGGACCTATCGTTGCCATACTCGCTTACATGTATAATCATTTCAGTAAATTATTTGTGGTACAACAAATGCGAGGCGATGTAAAAGCGGCAACAGCGATTATAGGCTGGATACATGCTGATGTAAGCAATGGTGCAAAATATTACTCGCTGCAAAAGACACAAGAAATTCTGCATCTTTTATGTGAATACGATGCGAAAGCGAAAGGTTTGTATGCTACCGGAAATAATTCCAATTCCGATTTATTGAAAGAATTAGTATATAAAATCATAACGTAATTGTTGTAACTCCATAAACTAAGTTTAACATAACATTTCATTCTCTTTCATTAACTTTAAATATGACTTGGCAATTTTTTTTAAATAATTGGCTGGATGAATTTTATCATACAGGTAGTCGATATTTCATTGCGGCAAGTGTTATCTTCTTCCTGTTCTATGTAGTATTTCGCAAAAAAATGCTGCCGCGTAAAGTCCAAACAGCTTTTCCAAAATTCCGTGATTATCGTCGCGATTTTTTATACTCCGGTCTGTCTATCTGTATTTTTGCCGGTATCGGTGTACTAACATTTACCATTTTAAGACCATATACTAATATTTATAATGATTTTCACCAATACAGTTTTACGTATTATTGCTTCACCTATATTTGGATGTTTTTTCTGCATGATACATATTTTTATTGGACACATCGCTTAATGCATCACCCTAAAATTTTTAAACATGTACATCTCATTCATCATAAGTCTACCAATCCTTCACCTTGGACAGCTTATGCATTTCATCCGTTAGAAGCCGTAATGGAAGCATTAATTGTTACCTTAATTGCATTTACGCTTCCTGTTCATAAAGATGCTATTATGTATTATATGCTATTTCAGATTGGCTACAATGTATATGGACATCTCGGCTTTGAGATTTTTCCTAAAAATATGAATAAACATTGGTTAGGTAAATTTGTCAATACCTCTGTTTCGCATAATATGCATCATAAATATTTTGTAAAAAATTACGGTTTGTGGACTACCATCTGGGATCGTATATTCGACACTATGCATCCGAAATATGATGAATTATATGAAAAAACCACGAATGGTCAAAAAATTCATCAAACTGAAAACTCAGAAATAATAGAAAATTTTAATGCTGAACTTCAGCAAATAAATACAACAGCATAATTACTTATCAAAACCAAACTCATCAAAAATAAACTTGAGTTCATTGTAGATATGTTCTTTATCAAAACCGTATTGCTCTAAAGAATAGGTGTGCGAGCTTTTATATTTTCGGGCTTCTTTTGTTTCATTCTCTAAATTCTCTAAAAATTCAGGTGATGTTTCTAGTTCTAATTGCTCGTAAATTTTTAAAACCGTTTGTTTAGGTTGGGCAACTAAATCAGTATAAGGTATTGTTATAAAATTTTCTTTTTTGAACTTATTTTTTTCCTCATTAAAATACTTATAATAAGCAATTCCTAATTCCCCCCATTCTCTGTATTCATCAGAATCTTCAGGAATATCTTTAAATAAATCTTTCCACATTTCAGTAAACATAGAGGTAAACGAAGGAATTGCCTCATATGGATTTCTGATCAAAAAAATAATTTTTACATCCGGAAAAAGATCATGTAATATTTCTAATCTGCCTGAAGACATTACCGTTTTCATTAATAATAACTTATCGCTTCCTAACGCATACATCCATCTTTGCACAGTCGTTTTATAATATTTTTTGATATTTTCTTTTGTGCTTTCATCAATATTATCAAGAATAAATAATTCCCTGAATTCTTTTAGAAAAGGAGTCAACATTCCAACACTTGGAGAAATTCCGGAAATAAAATAAGCACCTTCGTCTTCCTCTGATTTATTGAATGCAGCTGCATGTATATCGTCCCATACACCAAACATTTGTCTGTTTATCCAGTCCAGTAATTTGTGCAGTGGCTGACCAATTATTTTCCTGTCAACGGTATTAAAGAATTGTATGATTCTATAAAATGTAATAGATGGGAAAACACTTTGATACAATAAATTATATACATACTTTTTATCATCCAGACACATTAAACGGTGCAGCAAGGTACTGCCGCTTCTTGGGTTACTGATAATAAACACCGGTTGTTTGATTTCTATGTGCTTATAATTTGGAAATAATAATTCATCTAATAAACGGCTGATTACATTTATAAGGCCTACTGAAACCAATACAAATAAATAAAGTAATGCTACCAGAAATCTTTTTACTGAAAAGTGTTTAATTGTATGTAAGTACAATAGACGCAAATGAGTTCGTAAGCGGGTATAATAAACTGAAGAGTCTAAAACGTTCATTTCGTATTATAAAAGAAGCAAAAATAGCATTATTCATTTAAATTATTATACCAAATAAATAGTAAGCAGATATGATTACAACTGAACAGTTCCTCTTAAATGACTCATTTGCCGCATTATCCAGTTTTTTCTTTTGATAATATATCCGTTTGGCTTTCCGGCACTCCATTTCCGTGGATTTGGTAATACTGCAGCAATCGTGGCAGCTTCAGCAGCAGTTAAATCCTTAGCATCTTTTTTGAAAAAAGTTTTAGAAGCAGCCTGTGCGCCATAAATACCATCGCCCATTTCTATCACGTTCAAGTACACTTCCATAATGCGTTTTTTACTCCAGAAAATCTCTATCAGAAATGTAAAATATACTTCAAAGCCTTTACGTATATAACTTCGTTGCGGAAACAAATAAACATTCTTAGCACATTGCTGACTGATAGTACTGCCGCCTTTTATTGGCTTTCCACGTTTTTCCAACTTCACATTCTGTTTAGCAACTTTTTCAATCGCTTCAAAATCAAATCCAAAATGTTCCGAGAATTTCTGGTCTTCCGATGATATAACAGCCAATACTAAATTTTGAGACATTTCTTTTAAAGGAACCCAGTCTTTTTTAATTTTCGGAACCTCGCCGCTAAATACTTTTTCCACAGAGCGAATTAGCATCAATGGGGTAACAGGAACAGGAATAAAACGAAATAAAATAGTGGAAAAGATACTCAATATGAAAAATGCAACGATTAATCGTTTTGTCCATTTCCATATTTTCTTCCAGATGTTTTTCATCCCTGCAATTTTAATGATATAACTTTATTTTTATGTGTATAAAGTTAAAAATCATCTTTTGTTAAACTCAAAGTTGTAAAACTAAATGTAACTTCAAAAATGCAAATATCCACGTTATGTTAACGACCAAAAAATTAAATAAACTTCCGCATCCGAATTCATTCCATCTTTTTCTTGGTAATATGCTGCAGTTGCGTAAAGAACGCATCCGTTTTTTTATGCAACAGCAAAAAGAATTGGGCGACATTTACCAGATAAAAATACCGACACGTAAAGTTATTGTGCTCACAAATCCTGAATGGATAAAATATGTGCTGGTAGATAACAATAAAAATTATGGGAAAAGTTTTGCGTATGATTCAATAAAGTTGTTCTTAGGAAACGGGCTTCTCACAAGTGAAGGTGAATTTTGGAAGCGTCAGCGCAGACTTGCACAGCCTGCATTTCACAAAGAAAAGCTGAACCTGATGTTTCAGAATATGGTGGAACAAACGGAAAAATGTGTTCAGAGCTTAGAGAAATATGCTGACACGAACCATCCTGTTAATTTATCAAAGGAATTGTATAAACTGACTTTAGATATTGTAAACTCTACGCTTTTTTATAATGAAGTAGATAACACAACCGACAGGATTTACAAACTAGTTTCTGAAGGAAGTGAATTTATCTCTAAACGCATAGACAATCCGTTGCAATTGCCTGAATGGATTCCGACGCCAAACAGAGTTAGAGAAAAAGAAGTGCTGAAATCTATGGATGATGTTTTCTTTTCTGTGATTGAAAGAAGACGTAAGCAGCACGAACAGCACGAAGATTTGTTGTCTATGTTAATGGATGCGCGCGACGAAGAAACAGGTGAGGCGATGAGCAACCAGCAATTACGGGATGAAATTCTTACCATCTTTGTAGCTGGACATGAAACGACACAAATTGCCTTAGGTTGGACATTTTACTTGCTGACACAAAATCAGGATAAACTAAAAATTTTGATGGATGAAATTGATAAAGAATTAAAAGGAGAGACGCCAACGCCACAATCTATTAGGGGTTTACACTACCTGAAACAAGTAACAGACGAATCTATGCGATGTTTTCCTCCGGCATGGATCATGGGCAGAAAAACAATCGAGGATGATGTAATTGATGGTTATGAAATTCCTGCCGGTACAAACGTAATCATGCCGATTTATGTGGTGCACCATGATGAGAGAGTCTGGGAAAAACCATTCGATTTTATACCGGAACGTTTTACTATGAAAAATCTGAAAGAGAAACATAAGTATTCGTATTTTCCATTTGGCGGCGGACCGAGATTGTGTATCGGCAATAATTTTGCCATTCAGGAAATGCAGGTTTGTCTGGTGATGATATTACAAAAATTCAGGATAGAAGTAGATGCAGGTTTTGTTCCTGAATTAGATCCTTTAGTGACACTTCGACCAAAAAACGAAATCTTTGCAAAAGTGTGGAAAAAAAATTAGCTAATTAGCTAATTTGGAAAAGATTTTTTTAAATATAAATTAACTATGGCAGCAACCGAAACGATACGAATACCATTAGGCTACAAAGCACCTGATTTTACATTATTAGATACTGTTTCTGACAAACAACTTTCATTAAAGGACTTGAAAGGTGAGAAAGCAACGGTGGTAATGTTCATCTGTAATCATTGTCCATATGTAAAACATGTAAACAAACAATTAGTAAGTCTGGCAAATGATTATATGTCAAAAGGAATTTCCTTTATTGCGATTAGTTCAAATGATATTGTAAATTATCCTCAGGATGGACCGGAGCTGATGAAAGGAAATGCGAAAGAGGAAGGTTATCCGTTTCCGTATTTATACGATGAAACACAAGAGGTCGCAAAAGCGTATCATGCTGCCTGCACACCGGATTTCAGTATTTTTGATAAAGTTTTGCTGTGCGTGTATCGCGGACAACTGGATGATTCACGACCAAAGAACGACAGCATTTCTGATGGTAAGGATATCCGTACTACCTTAGATAATATTTTAGCAGGAATTCCTGTTAGTGAAAATCAGTTTCCAAGCATGGGTTGTAATATTAAGTGGAAAGTATGAAAACTAGAATAATGTACATAGAATATAAGGGCGAAAGTCTAACGGGCGATGCAAGAATTGGCAGAGTTAAATTTTCTAAAACTGGAAAATCAATCCATTATAATGGAAAAACTTTTCTAACTCTATCCGGGACTGGTTTTAAAGCAAATTATTTTGATGTTGAAACAAGAGAACAATATTGGATTTCGGGTTGTAAAAAAGATGGTACTGACAGATTATATGGTGGTATCAGTCCAATTCATATTGATGAAGATGTAGTTGAAGAATACTGGACTGAAATCAGAAATTTGCCGAATGTAAAAGCGAACGTTAGAAAATGAGCATTTTTAAAAAAATATCTGAGAATCCGATTGTGGAAAGCGCGAAAGCATTTCAAAATGCCACTAAAACGGTTAATAACCTCATTTCATTAATTTCAGATAACAAAGTGTCCAATTCTGTTCGTGAAATGCTGCAGGGATTGAGAACGGTTATCATGGAAAAACCAAATATCACTTCTGTAAATCATTATATCAATCACTTTTTATTAAAAATAGACCCTGAAAATCAACCGATTGTCATTAAAGAGTTATTAGAAGTTTTTCATGAACGTTGGAAAAATGTAGATAGGAAAACTGCAGAAATTGCTAACCAGAATTTTGAGTTTGAAAATAAGACTATTTTACTCCATGGAAATGATATTAATATTCAATCTTTAATTGACTTGCTGAATGTTAACCAAAAGAAAATCAATTTGATACATCTCATTTCTTTACAAGATAAATTTGAAAAAGAACAAGTTGTATCTATCGCTTCTAAAGGAATCGATATAAAAGTGATTGATGATGCAGGCTTGGGGAAATTTCTTCCTGAAATAGATATCATCCTTTTTGGCTGCGATATCATCATGCATGAAACATTTATTACAAAATCAGGTGCACACCTGATTGCAGCAGCAGCAAAAACCTATCAAATTCCTGTTTTTGTATTAGCAGATAGCCGGAAAATATTAAATAAGAAGTTCTTCCCTCAATCAGTAACAGGTACGTTTATAGGCAAAGAAGAAAAATCAGGTGATGAAATCTGGAAAAACCCTCCGGAAAAAGTAGAAGTCATTTTTAATCATATTGAAGAAGTTCCGAATAAACTAATCACCAAATTTATACTGGAAAAAGAAGCATTCACACCCTATGAATTAGTCGAAAAAATAGATAAGGTTTTCGTCGCTAACTTCTTTTAACACAATAATTGGTACATATTTTGAGTTTAATAACAGTAGTTAGTATTTAAGAATCGTTTATTAATCACATTAAAACTAATTTTCAAAACTAAATACTAAATACTAAATACTAAGTACTAAATACTTAAAAGATGTCACAGGCAATACAACTTCAACAGCGCAAATCAAATCAGCAGTCGTTTATAATAACTGCAGCCACTTTAGCTGCTTTACTGATCACTTTATTGTTTATTAAATTAAGCCATCCTATCATTGAAGATGCCATTTCCGGAGTGATGATAGATTTTGGAGATAATACAGATGGCTTAGGAGATGATAATTTACGTGATGCAGGCGGACAAAGCTCTACGCCACAAAAAACTACCGCTGTAATTGCTGAACCCACACCTCCAACGTCTACACCTGTTAAAACTGTTTCATCTCCTGTAAAAACACCGCCAACGAATACAGTAGTTTCTGAAGATCCGAATGCAGTTGCAATTGCAAAAATGCAAAAAGAAGAAAAAATCAAACAGCAAAAAGCTTTGGCAGAACAACAACGTATTGCGGAATTGGTGAGAAAAGCGGAATTGGATCGTCAGGCACGTGAAGCAGAAATTGCAAAGATTAAATCACAAACAGCAAGTGTTTTTACAAAAGGAAAAACAGGTACTGGTAATGGAACGGGTACAGCTAATGGCAATGGACCCGGAAATGGACAAGGAAACACAAAACCCGGCGGTAACCAGGGTGCACAATGGGGAACACCCGGTGGTGCTCCGAATGGTACAGGAAATGGACCCGGCGGAAGCGGACCCGGCAGCGGTGATGGTATGAGTTATGATTTAAAAGGTAGAAAATGGAGACAAAGACCATTGGTATTTGAGAATTCCCAGAAATCAGGAAGAGTCGTGGTAGCTATCAAAGTTGACAAAATGGGAAATGTGGTTTATGCTAAATATCAGCAGAAAGGTAGTACGACCACAGATGCTGCTTTAATTCAGGTAGCAGAACAAAGTGCTATGAAAGCGAAGTTTACGGATGATCCGAATGCTGATGAAGAACAATTCGGTACTATCTCTTTCAATTTTAAAGTTGAATAACAGAAACCATAAATAAACAAATTTCTGTTTTATTGGTTTAGATGCTATGCAAAAAATATCCGCCGATATATTATTTGACAATAAACAGATTGTTCCAAAAGAATTTAATAAAGTAGCTGAAAAATATGATTTCGCTACATCAATGAGCCAGGGTTATCAGAAAGATCTGAACCGCAGCGGTAATTTATTGCAATTGAAAGGAGATGAGTTGGTAGTTGATTTATGTTGTGGTACCGGAAAATCTACAGTAGCATTTATTGATAAGATTACAACTGGAAAAATCATTTGTATTGATAATTCTGAAGGCATGCTGGCGGTTGCAAATCAAAAGTTTTCTCAACAGATTTTATCAGGAAAAATAGAAACTTCTTTGCAAGATGCAATGCATTTGAATTTTGAATCTAATTCTGTCGATGCTATTTTTATGGCGTATGGTTTACGTAATATGTCTGACTATGATAAATGCATTGAAAATTTATATCGCATTTTAAAACCCGGCGGACAACTTGTCATTCATGATTATTCATTGAGTGATGTCTGGTATGCGAAAACATTGTGGGCAATTTTAGGTTATGGTTTTATTGTGCCTTTTTGCACAGTGGTTTCAGGTTCTGCAAATATTTATACCTACTTAGTAAAAAGCGTGCTGAAGTTTTTAAATCCGACACAAATAAAAAGTCTGTTAGAGAAGAAGGGATTTAAAGAAGTATGTATTTATAATCATCCAAGCTGGCGAAATCTGTTTTTTCATAGTTTTCGTGCTGTGAAAAAATAATAATCACTCAGTGATTCATTTTATTTACTCATATTTGCAGTGCAGCGAATAAAATGAATTACAAAGAAACACTCGATTATCTTTATAATAAACTGCCAATGTTTTCACGCATTGGTGAAGCAGCTATCAAAAAAGATTTAACGAATACAATTGCTTTGTGTGAATTCCTGGAAAATCCACAGACAAAATTTAAAACGATACATATTGCAGGTACAAACGGCAAAGGCTCTGTGGCGCATATGTTGTCTTCCATTTTACAGGAAGCAGGTTATAAAACAGGTTTATATACTTCACCGCATCTGAAAGATTTTCGTGAACGGATAAAAATAAACGGCAAACCTTGTAAAGAAAAGTTTGTCGTAAAATTCACAGAAAAAATAAAAGCGCAGATTGAAAAGATGGAACCATCGTTTTTTGAAATTACCGTTGCGATGGCATTTGATTATTTTGCAAAAAAGAAAGTGGATATTGCTATCATAGAAACAGGGCTTGGCGGCAGACTGGATTCAACAAACGTAATTACACCCATACTTTCTGTTATTACAAATATCAGTTACGACCATCAGTATTTATTGGGAAATACATTGCCCGAAATTGCAGCGGAAAAAGCAGGAATAATAAAACCAAATATTCCGGTTGTAATTGGCAGAAAAAATGATGAAACAGATGATGTATTTATAAAAAAATCGGAAAAAGTAAATGCAGGATTATTTTTTGCTGATGATGTAGTCCGCAATGTAAAAACAGTAAATACACCTAATTTTTTAATCTTAGATGCTGATATAAATGGAAAACATTATAATGTCTGTTCAGATTTGCATCCTTCTTATCAGACCGAAAATATAAAAACGGTACTTGCAGTTTTGAATATTTTAGAACAACAACAATTATTGCTGATAAAAGATAAAGCTGTCCTGCTTGGATTCTCCAATATAAAAAAGAATACGCATTTGCAAGGCAGATGGCAGGTCTTGGAAAAACATCCTAAAGTCATTGCTGATGTTGGCCATAATGAAGATGGCATCCATAAAATAATAGAACAACTACAGTTTGAAAGATATAAGCAACTTCATATTATATTTGGCGCAGTCAAAGATAAAGACATAGATAAAATTCTTGCCTTGCTGCCCAAAAAAGCCATTTACTATTTCACAGAACCTCAGTTGCCAAGAAAATTAGAAGTGGGAATATTGCAGGAAAAAGCACGTGCGCACGAGCTTACAGGTACTATCTATCATCATCCGAAAGATGCATTAGGTGTGGCAAAATCAAAAGCTGCAAACGATGATTTGATATTGATAACAGGCAGTTTTTTCGTTGTTGGAGAGGTTTTGTAATTTATTTTATATCACAGTGCTACACGTAGAAACATAAAATTTATTGAAATTGTATTTGATAATCCTCAAATAAACTTTGGGTCGCCCTGTGATACAATTTAATATTTCAAAAAAAAAACTTTCAAAAGTTGCTTAATTCATTTTTTTGTTTAATTTGTGCCAATATTGATTAAAACTATGGCTAAAAAAATTCCATTTACAGTAGACAGAACATTTAAGTCGTCACCGACTATTCTATATAATTTTTTGACAACTCCTTCAGGTTTGGTGCAATGGTTCGCAGATTATGTTGATTTAGATCCGAATGGTGAAGTATTCACCTTTGAATGGAATGGGGATGAGCAGATTGCGGAAGTGTTGGCATATGAAGAAGATGAGTTTATAAAATTGCGTTGGGACGACGAAGAAGATGATAAAGCATTCTATGAATATCGTATTAGGGTGACGGATATCACAAAAGAAACTATTCTTACTGTTACAGACTTTGCTTATAAAGAAGATTTAGACAGTTCTAAAGAATTATGGAAAAGCCAACTAAATGATTTGGCTAAAGCATTAGGAAACGGATAATTATCTTTTATCCATCATTTTCAATTGCATATTCATTTGTAATTGCATTATTTCTACCTGTTTTTTAAGATCTCGGATTTGTTTCTTCAAATCAAAAATGTCATTTGACAGGATTTCCTCTATTGACGTTACTTTTATAGTTTGTCCGGGAGTTCCTATTGCAGCATTTTGTATTTCTTCTTTTGTAACTACAGGAATTTCAGCTGTGACGGCTTTTTTAGAGATTATTTTTACTAATCTATAAATGTATATTCCGGCAAAAGTACTTACTGGTGGCGTTTTAAGTACTTGTTTTACCGTTATGGTGTATTTATTTCCTTCTTCGTAAAAAAAACCATATACATCATCTGCAAAAACGGTTTTATTGACACTATTTTCTTTTACTACATAACATCTTTTATTTGAATCCAGGCAATTCACTAATTTATCGTCTACCTGCCATATTTTTACATCGTCAGGTAATGAAACGGCAGTGCCTTGCGGTTTTAAATCAGGTTTTATAATGCCTTTCTGTGCCATTAAAAAATAAGGACTCAGTACCAAAAAAATAAATAGTATTTTATGCATCTTAATTATTTTTTATGGGTATATACATAAATTCAACAGCAGCTTCATATTTATTATCAGATTTTATGTAAATAGTTTCTGCATTATTTATTTGCAGAGGTAAATCTTTAGAAGAAACCATTTTAGATACAGTACAACTTTCACAGGTTTTTAACTGAATCGGGTTATTATTTGTATTTACATAAACAGTACAATTCTGAACAGGTGAGAAGGTAAACCATCCTTTTACAGGCGCAATATTGGTATAAGATATTTCTGTAGTTTCAACAGTATTTATCGTGCTGTTTGCATAAGTAATATTAGTTTCAGCATTTGCTTTAGTTCCTGCATTATCATCTAAATTTAATAAAATATGATAAGCGGTTATTCCATTATTTATATTTCCTGAAAGTATTGTAAGATTTTTAATTTCATTTTCATTCACAGGATTCCAGGATAAGATTTCCTTTCCTGAAATATCATTTTTCATGTTTGAAATAAAAGAACTGTCTGAATTTAAGCTTAATAAATCAACAGAAGACTGATTACTGTCGACAGAGGCCAGGACGGTATTTTTATTGCTCATTGTTGAAAGTAAAGACATCTTGTTTTTAAAAAGGAAAAAAGACAAAGCAATTAAGCAGATAATAAATAACGGTATTGAATACTTTAATATATTGTTTTTTGACTGCGTATTTTTTACTAAGATTGTTTTTGATTTAATATTTGCCGCAGCCATGCTGATATTAGCAGTTTTGATTACGGGTTCAGTGCTTTGTTGTTGTTTTGAGAGTAATTTTTCTAATTGCTCGCGTTCATGCTTTTCATGTTCCAACTGCGCTTTTAACAGATTCTCTTTTATCCTTATTTCCTTTTCTAAAATGACAATACGTTCTTGTTCTTCTTCTTTCCTGAGTTTTTCTGCTAATTCAAATTGTTTTCTGTCCAGTGCAATCTTTTCTTCCTGTTCTTTTTTTATTTTTTCGTTAAGCTCGAGTTCTTTTTCAAGACGTTCGCGAACTTGTATTTCATTTTCTAATTGAGACAGCAGTATTTTTTCTTTTTCTTTTCTTTTTTGTTCCAGTTCCAGTAATCTTTCTTTTTCTTCGGCAATTTTTTCTTTTTCCGCTAAAAATAATTCCTCTTTGTAAAGCTTTTCCTGTTGTTCGTTTTCTACCCTAGTCTGTTCCTTATCAGTCAGTTCTTTTTCAAGACGTTCGCGTTCGTTTTTTTCTTTATCTAACTGCGATTGCAATAATTCTTCCTTAGCTTTTCTTCCTTGTTCCAATTGCAGTAGTCTTTCTTTTTCTCCC
>JAYVPA010000141.1:0-4991 GCA_043757615.1 Sphingobacteriales bacterium
GGATTGGTTTTGGTCAAAAACTTTCTGGAAATCATTCATCTTGCTTTGATTGCTGATTTTCCAGGAGCCGACAATCGGATTGATTGATTGATTTTTTCGTTGTGCCAATGTGGTAAGACTTATTGCCAGCATCAGTAAAAAAAATGTTGTTTTCATGGTTATTTGTTTTTAGCTACAACTAAGTTGCCCTAAAACAAATCATATTCACAAAAGTGGTGAGTGAGTGGTTAACTCATTTAGCAAGTGGTAATAAAAAGCAGGTATATTCTAAAACTATCTAACACGTACGCGCTGTAATGTTTTATTTTTCTGGTGACGTGAAATGGCAAGCTGAATTAACTTTTCTATCAAATCAGCATATTTCAAACCGGAACTTTCCCATAATTTCGGATACATGGAAATAGAAGTGAAGCCGGGTAAAGTATTTGGTTCATTTATAATCACATCATCGCTTTCTGTTAGAAAAACATCTACTCGTGATAAACCTTCCAAGCCTAATGCATGATAGGCTTTGCGGGCGGTTTCCTGTATTTTTTTTAGTTGAGCATCTGAAATATTTGGAGCAGGAATATAAATTTTAGCATTATCCGTCTGATACTTATTTTCAAAATCATAAAAACCCTTTTCCATTACAATTTCGCCGACAGTGCTGGTTTCAATGATTTCATTTCCCAAAACAGCACATTCCAGTTCTCTGCCGATTATAGCTTGCTCCACTAAAACTTTTGTATCAAATTTAAAGGCTTCCTTCAATGCATTAGAAAATTCCGTTTCATTCGTTGCTCTGCTCACGCCAACGCTGGAGCCCATATTACATGGCTTTACAAATAAAACTGATCCTAATTCTTTTACGGTATTTGCATAAGAAATTGCAGCTGCGTCCTGTTTATAAAAAGTAATTCCTTTCGCATGACCAATGTCTGCATCGCGCAGAATACGTTTTGTGAAATCTTTGTCCATAGCTACGGCAGAACCCAGCACACCAGGTCCTACAAATGGAATGTCTAATTGCAGAAAAATTCCTTGCAAGGTGCCATCTTCACCGTTGGGTCCGTGCGTAATAGGAAATACAGCATGCAGGTCATCCAGATATTGCTGATTATCCAGCCGGATTAATTTTTTATTTTCAGCACCAAAAACTACCGCTATTTGTACATTATCCTTGCCAACCACGCATTTAATATCCTGTAAATTAGTTTCATTTTCCAGAAACCATTTTCCGGCCTGTGAAATACCAATCAGCGTAACCTCAAATTTAGTTTTGTCTATAGCATTATATATATTTCTTGCAGATACAATAGATACCTCGTGTTCAGGTGATTTTCCGCCAAAAACTAAACCGATTTTTTGCATTGTCATTGGATTTTGATTTGAAAAGGTAAATATAGAGTTACTAACAAAATATGAACAACAAAAGTGCTTTTTTTATTCAAAAAAAATGTTGGTTACAACATAATTGGATATATTTGACGTTTAAGATTAAAGCTTTTTTTGAATGGGAAAAATTCCTTTGACCATACTTGGTATTATTGGTGCATCTGCCGGATTGCTGGTATTTACATTTTTAATTTTGAGTTGGTATACAAATCACGGCGATTTTGTGGTGGTGCCTAATATCAAAGGCAAATCCATGTATGATGCAAAAAAAGAACTCAATAATTACGATTTGGAATATATGGTTTCTGATTCTACTTATGATGAATCGAAACCACCGCTGTCTGTATTAGACCAGCAACCACGCGTAGGAGCAAAGGTAAAAGAAAACAGAAAGATATATATTACGCTGAATGCATCTGCACCTCCAAGCGTTAAAGTTCCTGCTATTATTGATAATTCAAGAAGACAAGCTGAATTAATATTGAATAGCTGGGGTTTAAAACTCGGAAACTTGATTTATATTCCGGATATGGCGAAAGATGCAGTACTGAATATTCAGGTGAATGGAAAGATTGTAAAACCGGGAACCATAGTGCCGAAAGGAACAGCGATAGATTTGATATTAGGTGACGGATTCGGAAACCAGATTGCAGAAGTGCCGCCGGTAACAGACATGACAGTTATAGAAGCCAGAGCTGTATTGGAAGCAGTCCATCTGAATGTAGGTATGATGGTAGCTGACGGTCAGATTGATGATACGCTGGCAGCCTATGTTTATGATCAGAATCCGAAATTCGGACAGCCCGGCAAATTAGGTCCGGGAAATACAGTTCAATTATTTATAAGACAAGAAAAAGGAGAAAGTGCTGCAGTTCAAGAACAAGGCATGAATAAATTAACGCCAAGAGATAAACCATCCAATTAATACATAATTCAGGATAGCGAATGACAAATTTTTTTACATACATAATTCTCTCTTCATTATTTTTTTCTGCTTTTGCGCAGAAAGAATCTTTGACAACTTTAAAATATCATCCGCAAAAAAATGCTTCTTCCAATGCGAGATTTTTACAATTAAAATCATCTAAAAGAATAACATCTTTATCATTACCATTCTTTGATGATTTTTATCAAAACGAAATATATCCTAATCCTGCTTTATGGCAGGATAATTTTGTGTTTATTAATACAACCTATCCAAAAGAAACGGTAACTGTCGGCGTTGCTACTTTTGATGGCACCGATGCTAATGGGAATCCATACAGTAATTCAAGCACTCCCGTAAGCGGAGCCGCTGATAAATTAACTTCAAATCCAATTGATTTATCAGGGTTGGTAGGTGCTGATAATGTTTATCTGAGTTTCTTTTATTTACAAGGTGATGTTGGCGAAAGACCTAGTGCTCCAAACGATTTAATGACAGTTCAGTTTTTAGATACTACCGGCAACTGGAATATTATCTGGCAGAAAACAGCAGATAATATTTTGACCATGAGACAGGTATTTATTCATATAGATTCCATTTATTTAAATAGTAATTTCCAGTTCAGATTCCAGTCGTTTGGAAATTTAAACGGGGCGAACGACACATGGCATATTGATTATGTAAAACTGGATAAAAACAGAGATACGGTTGTAGAAAGAAATATTAAAGACATGGCATATGAGTTTTTGCCGCCAAGCTTATTGAAGCCATATTATGTGATGCCATATAATCAGTTTGATACAACTGATCTTGCTGATTCAGTTAGTGTTTTTGTTAGAAATAATTTTATAAATCTTACTACAGATATAGTTGATTCCGTTAAGGCAACAGTAGTTAATACAAGTGCTGTACTGATAGATACCATTGGCGCTTCACGGGATTTTGGTCCACAGACAGAGAATGAAATTAGATATCCGAAATTCAATATTCCGACAGACATCATCGGTGACACTATTATTATAAAAGTAGATTATAGTTTTGCCACATCTGCAGAAGCAGGCGAGCCGGCAAAAGTGCTGGCAAATAACAGAGTGACACATAATCAGGTGTTCAGTAACTTTTTTGCTTATGATGACGGCACAGCGGAAAGAGGTTATTTAATAGGTGATTTAGTCACAAATTCAGGCAATGATTTTTATAAAATGGCTGTAAAATATGGTATGCGAAGACCAGATACATTGCAAGCTATTAAATTTCAATTTTTTCCTGTAAAACCCGACAATAACTTAGCCGTTTTTAGTGTATGTGTATGGAAAAACTTTGCAAGAAATTCAGTTTACACTGATAATGACTTGATCTACAAACAACCTAATCTCAAGATTTCAGATCTAAATACTGAGTTTGGGGTGGATACCATAAACAATTATTATTATGCACCTGTCAGATCTCAATATTTATTAAATGGAGCCACATTTCCTTTAGTAATGCAGGATACTTTTGCAGTTGGTTTAATAGTAAATAATAAGCTTACACTAACAGTTGGTTTTGATAGAAATAATAATGCTTCTGCTTATAATTTTTATGAAGAAGGAAATACCAATAAATGGCGCCAATCTCTTATTTATGGAACTATGATTATGAATCCTGTTGTAGGTAAACCATTGCCTGCATACCTGACGCCTGTGAAAGAAATTAAATCTAAAAATTACGAAATAAAAATTTATCCTAATCCTGCGAAAGACCGTTTATTTATTGATGGAATAGCTGAGAAAAGTCTGGTAGAAATTTATAACCTGAATGGCAGTTTAATTCAGCAGATACAATTATCGCAATCTGACTATATAGATATAAATGAACTTCCTGCTGCTGTTTATGTTATCAAGATAACTAACCTGAAAACTAATCAGTCAGGTACTTCTAAATTCATTAAAAGTGAGTGATTTCGATAAGCCCGGCTTCGACAAGTCCAGCCTAAATAAAATAGTACTATTTGATGGTGTTTGTAATTTCTGTGAATCAAGTGTGCAGTTTATTATTAAACATGATAAAACTAATTCTTTAAAGTTTGCAAGCCTGCAGTCTAATCTTGGCCAGGAATTACTGACTCAATATAATATGCCGAAAAAACTGGAAGGTGTTGTTTTTATCGAAGATGGAAAAGCATATTACAAGTCAACTGCAGCAATAAGAATTGCCCGTTATTTTGGCGGGTTCTGGAGAGTATTATTAATATTTGGTATTTTTCCAACCTTCTTTACAGATTTTGGTTACGATATTATTGCAAAAAACCGTTACAGATGGTTCGGTAAAAAAGAAAGCTGCATGATACCCACACCTGACATCAGGAACCGCTTTTTAGAAGTGTAATGGTGCATAAAATCTTGTCTATATAATTTTCTTGTTTCCTTAAATCTATTTTTATCTTTGTTATTCATTAATTCTACAATTATCAAATACTATAATTTATAAATATGGGACGCGCGTTTGAATACAGAAAAGCATCAAAATTTGCACGATGGGATAAAATGGCAAAAGCCTTTACCAGGGCAGGAAGAGAAATTGCAATGGCAGTAAAAGAAGGCGGACCAAGTCCGGAGACGAATCCGAATTTACGCAGAGCTATGCAAAATGCAAAAGCAGCATCAATGCCAAAAGACAGAATTGAGGCCGCTATTAAACGTGCTTCTTC
>JAYVPA010000142.1:0-4991 GCA_043757615.1 Sphingobacteriales bacterium
TGAGCGGATAATTCACCGGCTGAACCTGTTTGAGCAGTTTTTTGCATATGTAAATATAGAACACAGATTTAATAGATTTAAGAGATTTCATAGATAAAGACTTAGTATTAAAAAATCTTATAAATCATGTATATCACCCAAATCTGTGTTCTATTCCTTTGATTTTTGCCGTTTTTTTCGTTTTTTTACATTAAATATAAATACTTTATGAAGATGGATGATTTGATAGATGGTTTTACCGAACAATTGAAACGTGCAATTGAAATTGGTGAAAGTTCTAAGATTGGCAAAATAAAATTTCCTGTTAGAAATGTATTGATATCCGGCTTGGGCGGCTCAGGAATTGGCGGCACTATTTTGTCCAATGTTTTACGTGATGATGTCGCAATGCCGATTATTGTCAATAAAGAATATCAGATTCCTGCATTTGTAAATGAAAATACCTTAGTGATTATCTCTTCTTATTCAGGAAATACTGAAGAAACGCTTTCTGCATTAATGCAGGCTTTCAAAAAAAATGCACAGATTGTATGTATCACGTCCGGTGGTTTAGTCCAGGAATATGCAGACACAAACAATATTGATTATGTATTGATTGATGGTGGTGCACCCCCTCGTTCTGCATTCGGCCAGTCTTTTGTGCAGTTGTTGTACATCATGCATAACTTAGGTTTACTGGAAGATGGTTTCAAAAAATATCTGCAGGATTCAATTGAGTTGTTAAACAAGGAAAAAGAGGAGATAAAAATACAGGCGAAAGAAATCGCACAAAAACTAACGAATAAAATTCCTGTAATTTATTCAGATGCAAAATTTGAAGGTGTTTCTATCCGTTTCCGTCAGCAGATAAATGAGAATTCAAAAATGTTATGCTGGCATCATGTGGTTCCGGAAATGAATCATAATGAATTAGTAGGATGGCGCGAAAAAAATGAAAAAATAGCTGTTGTATTTATTCGTAATAACAAAGATTTTGAGCGTAACCAGGAGCGTATGGAATTTACGAAAGAAGTGGTAAGTCAGTATGCGAGTGAGATAGTAGAAATTTACTCTAAAGGTGATCATGATTTGATTCGATGCATGTACCTGATTCATATTACAGACTGGGTTTCTTATTATTTAGCAGAATTGAAAGGTGTTGATGCAGTAGAAATTGATGTAATAAATAAACTAAAAGGAAGATTAGCGCAAAATCCATTTTAGAATCAATTTTGTCATTCTGAGCGAAGCGAAGAATCTATGCAACAAATACAAGTAAAGGATTTAGGTGTCATCAAGTATGCAGATGCTTTAGAAATCCAGACACAAAAATTCAATGAACTTATAGACAATAAAATAAATGAGCGTTCCAATTCGGATGCTCATTTTTTGTACTTATGTGAACATGAACCTGTGATTACGTTAGGCAAAGCTGCTAACGAGCAGAATATTTTATTACCGGAAGAATTTTTAAAAGAAAAAGGAGTTGAGGTATTTCATATCAACCGTGGCGGTGATGTTACATTTCATGGCCCCGGACAAATCACGGGTTACCCGGTTTTAGATTTAGATTTTTTTACATCCGATTTGAAAGTCTATATGCGTATGCTGGAAGAAGTCATGATTCTAACGATTGCAGAATATGGTATAGAAGGCTACAGAATTGTAGATGCGACAGGAGTGTGGGTGAATTCAAAAACAGATAAACAATCTAAAAAAATAGCAGCATTTGGCGTAAAAACATCCAGATGGATTACGATGCACGGTTTTGCATTAAATGTAGATGTTGATTTGAATTATTTCAATTTTATCAATCCATGTGGCTTTACAGATAAGGGTGTGACAAATATGATTAAAGAATCAGGAATTAAAAATCAGGACATTAACATAAATAATGTAAAGCAGGTTTTATTGGCTAACTTTGCAAAAATTTTTAACGCACAAATGATTACGAATTGAGTCAGACGGAAGAAATACAGAATGTAGAAGAAAATGAAGATGAACTCTACGAGCATCATCGCTTTGTGATTGATAAAGGACAGGAAAAATATCGTATTGATAAATACCTTACGGAAAGAATTCCGTCTATTTCGCGCAACAGGATACAGAACGCTGCGGAAGCACAAAGCATTCTCGTAAATGGAACTCCCGTAAAATCTAATTATAAAGTCCGCGGTAACGATGTAATCACTATAGTGCTGCCAAATCCTGTTTGGGATTATACGGTTGAACCGGAAGAAATTCCTTTAGATATTATTTACGAAGATGACGATGTATTACTGGTGAATAAAAAAGCTGGTATGGTTTGTCATCCCGGACATGGAAATTTTCACGGAACTTTAGTGCATGCTTTGTTGTGGCACTGCAAAGATTTACCGCAGATTTCAGGTGCGACACGCCCAGGTTTGGTACATCGCCTGGATAAAAATACTTCAGGAATTATTATCATTGGTAAAACAGAACATGCGCTGACGCATTTATCAAAACAGTTTTTCGACAGAACAATTAAGCGTCATTATATTGCTTTGGCGTGGGGAGATTTGGAAGAGAATAAAGGAAGAATAGAATGTAATGTGGCTCGTAACCCAAATAACCGTAAAATATTTATGGCGGTAGAAGATGGCAGCATAGGCAAGCACGCTGTTACACATTATGAAGTATTGAAACGTTACGGTTATACGACTTTAGTAAAATGTAAATTGGAAACAGGACGCACACATCAGATACGTGTACACATGAAATATATCGGACATACTTTGTTCGGCGATTACAGTTACGGCGGCGACCAGATTTTATCAGGCACTGTTTATGGTAAATATAAAACGTTTATAGAAAATTGTTTTAAGTTGATGCCGTATCATGCGCTGCATGCGCAAAGCTTAGGGTTTATTCATCCCAGAACGAATGAAGAAATGTATTTTGAAATGCCTTTACCTGAAAACTTCCAACAAGTAATAGAGAAATGGGAAAATTATACGAAAGGGTTTAAGTTGTAATCTATTATTGTATAAAATAGTTTATTTAAATTGATTTATGGGTGTAACTATACAAAATACAATTGCTGACTATCATAAATTCTTCAGATATTATTGTTTTAAAAGAAATTTAGCCCAAAGATTATTTATTTTTTTTCTTCTAACTTTATTTTGTAGTTTTCCCTGCAAAAATTTTATTCTCGGTGATTACCTAAAGAAATTAGCATTTAATTTTATAATTCTAAATTTATTTTTTTTCCTTATTCCTTATGTAATCACTATTATTTTATTTAAAAAGAATCTTTTTCAAAAAAAAATTTTACTAGGTATAACAAAAATAATTACAACAGATTCAGGCATTAAAATAGAATCTTCTGATAATTATAATAAATTTTGTGAGTGGAGTGAAATAAAGCGTGTTGAAAATAGTACTGAATATATTTTCCTTTCTTTTAAAATACACAGGTCTATTTTAATCTCCAAATTGTATTTTAATTCTGAAAATGATGCAACTAAATTTTACGAAATAATAAATAATGAAGTTTTAAAATCAAATGCTATTAATAAAATAAAAGATGGAAATCATTTATATAGATTTGGGTTACTCGGATTGATACCTAATGTTGGTATTATCGCTGGAATAGTTTTATTATTTAAAGGTCTTTTTACATATAAAGATAAAAAACTTGTTGTCATTGGGATTGCAGATGTTCTTTTTACTTTTATTTTTTGGTATTCAGTGAGTCATATAGTAGATAATAGCAAAAGTAATAATGATTCGTTGACGATAATGGCACAGTCAAAATTAAATTCTATTACAAAAGACATTGAATTTTATAAAATTAAATATGGCAATTATCCTGACAGCTTAGAACAAGCTACGAAAGATGACAAATTTGCATTTATTTACGACCCTTTTTTATCTTTTTCAGAAAAAGGAAATGATGTTAGCTATCATTATAAAAAAATTCGTGATAAATACACATTATTCTCTGTTGGTATTGATAAAATACCGAACTCTTCAGATGATATTTACCCTACAAGCACAAAAGGTGATACAACTAAATTTGGACTTATAAAAAAATAACATTATTTCCTGTTGAAAACCTGTTACTAAATCCTTGTCAGCCGTGTTGATAAACACATGGAAAAATAGGTGCATAAGTATGTTGCTAAAAACATTGACAAGTTCATTTTCTCATAGTACATTTACAATAAGTTATTTGAATACCGAAAAAAGTGAGAGAAGTGAAAGAACTAAGCAATGTAAAAGATGCAAAAACTTTCAGCTGAGGAATGACGTTAAAATTATTTTTTCAGACACAAGAAGTATCAAAGTAACAGAGAGTTAAGCAGAATAAACAGGAATAAAAGACTGGGAAACTGCACTATTTGGAAGACAAAGTTTTAATCAGCTTTGTCTTTTTTTATTTTAATCTCTTTGGTAATAACCATAAACGATATGAAAAGGCAATAAATCCTTTTTAGTATAAAGTATGTTTCTTAAAAACAGCTTTTAAAAAGGTAGTATAAGTTTAACCGTAATATTTCTTCCCATACCAAAAATACCCAAATGACCATCCGGTGATTCGGAATAGTATTCTGCATATTTCAGGCGGCTTAAGTTAGACTGGTATGCTTTATTGAGAATATTATTAACCTGGAACTGAAGCTGCAACGTAGATTTCTTTGAATACTTAAACGTGAAGTTGACACCCGCATTCAGTAAGAAATAGGCAGGTGTTTTTGTTTCCGTTTCGTTTAATGCCAGATACCGGTTTTGAGCAGCATTAAATTCTCCTTCAATCCTGAAGTTAATCATAGGAAACACTTTAGACTTTATGTAAACATCCTGACTGACAGCAGACAATAATCTCATCGGCGGAATAGATGGCAAATAGGCTCCGTTTACTCCTTTATGTTTATAATCAGACTGCAGATTAAATCCGTAGATGAGTGAAAAATTAGAAATAAAATTAAATCCTTTCATCACTTTCGGATGTATCTCAATCGTGCTTTCAAGTCCTACCAGATCAG
>JAYVPA010000143.1:0-4969 GCA_043757615.1 Sphingobacteriales bacterium
GCCCAAAACGGTGTCTTGATAAAAGATGCAGAAGCATTGGAAAACATGAATAAAATCAATGTCTTGATTACTGATAAAACCGGCACAATAACAGAAGGAAGACCATCTGTAGAAAAAATAGTAGCATTTGATTCATTTGATGAAAATGAACTGCTGAAATATAGTGCATCGCTCAACCAATATAGTGAACATCCGTTAGCAGAAGCAGTTGTTAAGTTTGCAAAACTAAAAAGCATATCCATTGTTGAAGTAAAAGGCTTTGAAGCAGTTGCAGGAAAAGGAGTAATTGGTACGGTGTCAGATAAAAAAGTAGCATTAGGAAACATAAAGCTGATGGAACAAGTTCAAGCCGCTATTTTACCTGAAATTAAAGAGGAGATTAAACAAGAACAAATGTTAGGTAAGACTGTTTCTTATATAGCTGTAAATAGTCAAATTCAGGGTTATATAACCATCACAGATGCAATAAAAGTATCCAGCAAAAATGCCATTGAGTCACTTATGGAACAAGGTGTAGAAGTTGTAATGCTGACAGGCGATAATCAATATACAGCAAAAGCTGTTGCTGATGAATTACATCTCACAAATTTTAAAGCGGAATGTTTACCTGAAGACAAATTAAATGAAATTAAACGGTTACAAGCAGAAGGTAAAATTGTAGCAATGGCAGGTGATGGTATAAATGATGCACCGGCATTAGCACAAGCCAATATTGGAATTGCTATGGGAACAGGAACAGATGTTGCTATTGAAAGTTCGGCAATCACTCTATTAAAAGGAGATTTACAGGGAATAGTAAAAGCTAAAAGTTTAAGTCATTCAGTAATGAAAAATATTAAACAGAATTTGTTTTTTGCATTTTTCTATAATGTATTAGGCATTCCTATTGCGGCAGGTGTTCTCTATCCGGCATTCGGATTATTATTATCCCCAATGATTGCTGCAGCAGCCATGAGTTTTAGTTCCGTTTCGGTAATTGTAAATTCATTAAGATTAAGAAGAATAAAACTCTAATAATAAAGACATGAAAGACAGAATAATTAAAATAACAAAGTGGTTTGGGAATTTATTAAAAAGGATTTTCAAAACAATTTTCATTCGTGAAAAAGAATGTTGTAAATCTATATTATTATTTATAATAATAACGACAGCTTACCAAACTATAATTGCACAAAACATAGTTCGTTACGATTTGTATGTAAAAGATACTACTGTAAACTATACTGGAAAAAGCAAACATGCTATTGCTATAAACGGCTCAATACCTGCACCGACATTATATTTTACAGAAGGTGATAGTGCTGTTATTTATGTCCATAATCAGTTAAAAAAGGAAACAACATCCTTGCATTGGCACGGGTTGTTATTGCCTAACCAATATGATGGCGTTCCCTTCTTAACTACTGCACCTATCAACGTTGGTGAAACTCATTTATATACGTTTCGTATTCGGCAAAATGGTACTTACTGGTATCATTCACATAGTGGATTACAGGAACAATCAGGTATGTATGGTGCGTTGATAATTCATAAAAAAACAGATGATGTAACTTTCCGAGATGAAGATAAAATTCCTGAAATTCCTGTGGTGTTGAGCGACTGGACAAATGAGAACCCAAATGAAGTGCACCGCTCCTTACACAATGCAAATGATTGGTATGCCATTAAAAAGAATTCTACTCAGGATTATTTAAGTGCTCTGAAAGCACATCAGTTTAAAACAAAAATAACGAATGAATGGAAACGTATGATGCCAATGGATGTAAGTGATGTGTATTACAATAAATTCTTTATCAATGGAAAGATGGATGAAAAGTTAAAGCAGTTTAAAGCGGGTGAAAGTGTGAGGTTGCGAATCTCAAACGCTGGCTCATCAACTTATTTTTGGTTGCAATTTGCAGGTGGAAAAATGATAGTAGTAGCCAACGATGGAATTGACGTTGAACCTGTTGAAGTGGACAGAATGATCATTGGTGTTGCTGAAACGTACGATGTAATTGTGACCATTCCATATAATGGCAGTTTTGAGTTTAGAGCAACGGCAGAGGACAGAACTAAATACGCTTCTTTATTCTTAGGTGACAGCATTGGATTTGTCGCAACTAAAGTACCGCAACTTAAATACTTTGATGGTATGAAAATGATGAATAACATGATGAAATTAAGCGGTAAAATGGAAGGCATGAAAGGTATGCAAATGAGCAACCAACTGATGGATATGAATAATGTAATGTACCCTGAAATAACTGGTTATCCGGCTTCAACCAAGAAGAAAGATAAAATGGATAACATGGCAGATATGAATATGGATATGAATGATAATTCTGAAATTGTTACACTTAATTATTCAATGCTTAAATCACCGACAAAAACAACATTAAAAGATGCGCCGACAAAGATTCTGAAATTTAATTTATCAGGTAACATGAATCGTTATGTATGGTCTATTGATAACAAAACAGTTTCTGAATCTGATAAGATAGAAATTTTAAAAGGCACTAATGTTCGTATCATTTTATACAATGGCACAATGATGCGCCATCCAATGCATTTACATGGTCATTTCTTCAGGCTCTTAAATGGACAAGGTGAATATTCACCATTAAAGAATACGGTTGATATTATGCCAATGGAAACTGATACATTGGAATTTGCAGCTAATGAATCAAATGATTGGTTTTTTCATTGTCACATTTTATATCACATGATGAGCGGAATGGGTAGAATTTTCAGTTATGAAAACTCACCCCCAAACCCTGAATTGCCGAATCCTAAAAGCGCATTAAAAAAATTATATAAAGACGATAAAAGATTTCATCCGATGTTTCGTACGGGCGTTGAAAGTAATGGCATTGATGGTGAATTTATGTTAGCTAACACAAGATGGAAATTTCAAACAGAATGGCGTTTAGGTTATCACGATATGCACGGCTGGGAAGTAGAATCACACATTGGCAGATACGTAGATAAAAATCAATTTATATTCCCTTATGTCGGTTTTGATTTCAGATACAGGAAAACAGATGGTATTGAAAAAACATTATTCCAACAAACCAATACAAAAAACAATCGCTATGTGGCGTGTGTTGGCTTACAATATACATTGCCATTATTAATCATGGCAGATTTTAGAGTAGATATGTATGGGAGAGTCAGACTACAATTTAGCAGGGAAGATATTGCATTAACTAAAAGACTGAGATTTGGTTTTATGGTAAATAGTGACAAGGAATACATGGTAGGTTTACGTTACATAGTACAAAAATATTTCTCTGTTTCCACTCACTATGATAGTGACATGGGATTTGGTGCAGGTGTAACAGTAAGTTATTAAATTAGAAAATGAAATTTATATTATCTCACTTAAAAAATGAAAAATGAAATCGAAGATTCACGAACAAAAAAAATTAATTAAAACAAATTTGAGTAAAAAACAGCTATTTATCTTGCTGTCTGTAATGATTACTTTCTTTTCAGCCAATACATTTGCTAAAGATATGGTAACTAAAACTTCTTTTAAGGTAAATGGCAATTGCGATATGTGTAAAAAACGGATTGAAAAAGCGGCAAAAACAGAAGGTGTGAAAACAGCTGTTTGGAATGTCGATACACACATGCTGACAACAACCTTTGTTCCCGGTAAAATTACTGTTGAACAAATAGAGCAAAATATTGCAAAAGTTGGTTATGATACCGAGAAATACAAAGCCAACGATGCTGCGTATAAGCAGCTTCCCCAATGCTGTCAGTATGAGCGATAATTATTAGTTAAAATTGTAATATTCTACAGAGCTATCCAACTAATAACGGATGGCTTTTTTATTTTTAAAAATCCATCAAAAAAAATTGGTATTTTTGTTCAAATAAATGTTGTAAAAATGAAGTTATTTATCGCCGGCTTACTTTTAATCTCACTTGGATTATTTACTGGATCTCCTGCTTATGCAAAAAAAGATAAGAAGAAACGAAATTCAGATGTAAAGGCAATGGTTGACACCGTACAGATTGACATCCCTAAAACGACAGGTATGTCTGTAATGAAAGATACCATTGCAAAGAAAGACAAAAAAGAACAATTTAAATCTGTAAAAGAAGTTACAGAAAAATGTAAAAAATATAGCGGCTTGTTCAATATCTATCAGGATACAACTACAGGAAAAGCATACCTGGAAATTTCTGAAGATAAGATTGGGAAAGAATACATTTACTTTGCGTATGTGTTAGACGGCGTACTGGATGCTGGATACGCACGCGGCGGATATAAAGACAATTCTATTTTTAAAATTGTAAAATATTTTGACAGAATTGATTTTCTTTTACAAAACACCAACTATTATTTTGATAAAAACAATGAACTCAGTAAAGCTGAAGATGCAAACATCAACCAACCGCTTTTCTATTCAGAAAAAATTGCTGCTTCGACTTATGACGATAAAATCAAAAAAAGAGTCTATCTTATAGAAACAGATAATCTGTTTCTAGGTGAAAATATTACACAAATCAAACCGACCAAACAACCAACAGATAAAGCTGATGCATTTTCTTTAGGAACACTGAGCAGCAAAAAATCAAAGTATATTAATATTAAAAATTATCCCGGCAACAGTGATGTTTCCGTAGAATATATTTATGAAAATCCATCGCCTGTAAACAATGGCGGTGATGAAGTAACGGATGCACGTTTTATTTCTGTAAAGATGCAGCATAGTATTATTGAGGTCCCGCAAAATAACTTTAAGCCAAGATTCGACGATCCACGGGTAGGTTATTTTATGGAAAAAGTAACAGACCAGACTTCAACGAGCCCTACTCCATGGAAAGATGTGATTCACCGCTGGGATTTACAGAGAAAAGACCCGGATTCAAAATTATCAGAACCAGTAAAACCAATTACCTGGTGGATTGAAAACACAACACCAAAAGAATTCAGACCCATCATAAAAAATGCAGTATTGGCATGGAATGAGGC
>JAYVPA010000144.1:0-4948 GCA_043757615.1 Sphingobacteriales bacterium
ATGCTAAAAGTATGCTGTCCCGATAGCTATCGTTTGTCTAGAATTATAATTCTATTTTTTTGCCTTGATAAAAGTCTAACAATTTTGTGTTAAAAAGGTATTCATATTTTGCCTGTGTCAGTTTTGATAAGGCATTATCTGCATTTGTCTTTGCAAGGTTCACTTCTAACTGATTGATGCTGCCAAGATTCAATCTGTCAATTGCATAATCATAAGACTTTTTTGCGGTTTCATAATTTTTTTGTGCAGCCTTAAAATTTTCAATTCCAGCTTGTGCTTTTATATATGCCTGGTCAATAGTATTATATAAATCAATCTCGCTTTGTTTTTCAGAATAAATAGAATTCTGATATTGCAGTTTTGATTGTTTCACTGCGGTTTGTATCTGATATCTGTTAAAGATTGGAATGTTTAACGACAGACCAAGTGCGTAATTAAGGTTTTGATTTAATTGCTTTTTATAAGGATTTTTAGATTGTTCCGTAATTGTTTCAGGAATCAATACTCGCTGCAATGTTCCTTCTACAAAACCCACAGCAGTAGTGTTTCCGGTCAGTACTTGAGCGGTAGTGGTACTTTGACTTGAAAAAAATGTATTTGTATTGGCAACTAAAGTTAACGATGGATAATAATTTCCCTTTGCAACATGGATTTGTTTTTTAGCACTTTCTATTTTTAGTTTGCTGCTTTTTATTTCAGGGCGCAGACCTAAAGCATCTTCATAAATTTTATTTACATCCGCCAACTCATTAATCACTAAGTTTTCCGGCAATTCAGGAATCTTGACTGTAATGGTTTTTTTAGTATCTAATTGTAAAATAATTTTCAGACTGAGATAAGCTAAATCCAGCTGAGTTTTTATTTGTGAAATAGATAAATCTTCATTAGTCAGTTGCGCATCTACATCTAATAAAGCTTTTTCAGCAGCAGCACCTGATTCAATTAATGATCTGGTACGCTCGTATTGTTCTTGCGTACTTCCTTTCTGATTTACGGCTTGTTGATATTGCTCGTTTGCATTCATGATATTTAAGAACGCAGTTAAAATTTGTAATTGAATATTATTCTTTAATGTTTCCTGATCTAATTGTAATACCTGTAAATCAATTTTACTCTTCTTTATATTATTAGGTGTGATTAATCCATCAAAAATCGGCTGACTGAGATTTAACCCATAATCCTGATAATGCACTAATGATTTTGTGTATGAACTGGAAAAGAAGTTATAGTTATTTCCAACTTTCAACTGATAGTTAGAACTTGCATCAATGTTGGGTGAGTAGTTTAATTTCTGTTGTTTCAGAGTACTCTCACCCAGTTGCACATTTAAATCAGCCTGCTTAAGTTGCAGATTATTCTTTAACGCATAATCAATACATTTTTGCCAGTCCCAGGCTTCTTGTGCAGGAGATACGGAAATAAAAGAAATAAACAGAAAAAGTATACTAAAGAGTCTATACAATTGTTTCATTTGGTCAGCGTGTTTTCAGAATAATTAGTTGGTACAAATGTATAATTATTACACATTAAACTTTCCAACATAAAAGTACATCTAAAAGTTCTATCTTCAATTACCAAAATAAAAAGAATGCTGGATTTTGATATATTTTTTATGCGGGAAGCCTTAAAACTGGCAAAAAATGCATTTGACGAAGATGAAGTTCCTATCGGAGCGGTAGTTACCTGCGGAGACAAAATTATTGGAAAAGGTTATAATCAGGTCGAAAAATTAAATGATCCGACTGCGCATGCAGAGATTTTAGCGATTACCGCTGCCTGCAATTTTTTGGGAAGTAAATACCTGGATAAATGTACATTGTATGTCACCTTGGAACCCTGCATGATGTGTACGGGTGCAGTCCGGGAATCGCAAATACAAAGAGTAGTGTATGCAGCGACAGATTCTTCTTACAGAAAATTAGCTCCTGATTTGTTTGAGACAAAGAGAGGGGTTCTTGAACAGGAAGCCTCGGAATTGATTAAAACTTTCTTTAAGAAAAAAAGATTGTAGTTGCTATTTTGGCAATGAGATAAAATTTTTATTGCGCACATAAATACCAGCACCAACATATTGCGGATAGTTACTTATCAATTTTATGACCTTTTTTGGTGACATTGGAATGTATATTCTTTAAATATTATATCGAATTTAACTTTTAACGGTAACTTTTTGATTTTAATCTATTTTATTAAAGTTTAAACAATTATTTTAGCGCTGAGATTAGTATGAAAAAAGCACTTTCCGTTATATTTTCCTTTTTTGTCCTTACTGCGGTTGCACAACAGCTTAATTTTCCGTTGAATTACGAAATGCAGAATCGTCTGGAAAGATATATCAGTACTTCATCTCATTTTATTACCATGGCAAAGCCATATAATATGGCAGAAGTAAAAGCTGCTATAGGTGATTCTGCTTTACAGGAATTAGGTTTTGATACAGATTCTTCCAAATCGGGTTTTAAATTCGGGATTTTAAAAGGCGATTTACTTTCAGTATCTGCTAAACACCAAAAATTTTATTTCGCTGTCAACCCGGTGCTGGATATGCAGTTCGGATATGATATAAATTCAAAAAAACTAAGATACACAATTGGATATGGTGTTAAGTTTGATGCTAATCTTGGAAAGAAAGTTTCTTTGTCTTTTACCTATCAGGGTGTGACAGAAAATTATCTGCAGCAAGTTGATAATTATGCTTCGCAGTATGGCGTATTGCCGGGTTACAGAAAAGCATCTTTTAAAGGTGATAAAGTAAATTCACAATTATTCTCAGGTTACTTATCTTATTCACCAAATAAATATTTTAATCTTCAGCTTGGGAACGATAAACAATTCTGGGGAGATGGTTACCGTTCTTTATTGCTAAGTGATAATGCATCGAATAGTCCATTCTTGAAACTGACAACAAATTTCTGGCGTATCAAATATGTGTACCTTTTAAATGTAATGCGTTACGGGCCAATCAATGGTTTTAATGTAGATAATGATCCATCCCATTTTAAAACAAAATATGGTACTTACCATTTGATAACAGTTGATATTGCTAAATGGATGCAGTTTAGTTTCTTCGAAGGCGTGACCTGGTTTCATTCAGATTCAAGCCGTGTACGAGGTATCGAATTCAGTTATTTAATTCCGGTAGCATTTATTCGTCCGGTGGAGTTTGCATTAGGTTCTCCGGATAACGTAGTGTTGGGTATTGCTATGAAATTTAAAGCATCGCCAAAACAGATTTTCTACACACAAATTATGCTGGATGATATGGATGTGGGCGCAGCAAGAAAAGGAAAAGGATTTTACAGAACAAAAGTGTCAGCACAGTTTGGTTACAAAGGCTATGATATTTTTAAAGTAAAACATCTGGATATTCAGTCGGAATTAAATATTGTACGACCGTTTGTTTATGCACATAAGGCACCTGAACAAAGCTATACAAACTTCAATCAGTCATTGACACACCCTTTGGGTGCAAACTTTTTAGAATCGGTTACATTTATTAATTACTGGTATAAACACTGGACAGCTTCTGCTAAGTTTCAGTATGCGGTTCAAGGATTGGATAATGCATACGAACATAAAGGCAGCAATATTTTTGTTTCGGATTATTTGATTGCTCCGAATTTAGGAACTGCTTATGGTAATTATTTTTTACAAGGTGTAAAAACAAGATTAATAAATGTAGAAGCACGAGGCGGATATCTTGTCAATCCTAAAATCAATTTAGCTGTTGAAGCATTTGTGAATTACAGATACCGGAAAAATGAATTGATGAAACAAAATAATCTGTTTTTAGGTATCAGCATACGCACCAATATGTTTAACAGATATACAGATTACTAACTCGAGTAATTTTCTTTATCTTTTTTTATGGAATTTGACACGTTCTTGTCTCTCAATGGATGATGAATAATGAATTGTTCTATGGAATTGCCTTGAGTTTATTAAAAGGTGTTGGAGATGCAAATGCAAAACAACTGATCAGTTATGCAGGAAGTGCAGAAAAACTGTTCAAGATGTCTGCTCCGAAATTGCGGAAAGTTAATGGTGTTGGTCCGAAATTGGCAGAAGTGTTTAGTGATACTTATGAGGCATTAAAGCGTGCTGAACTCGAACTTAAGTTCTTAGAAAAAAATAAAATTGAAACTTTATTTTATTATGATAAACGGTATCCGAAACGTTTATTAAATTGCATAGATTCACCCTTATTTATTTTTTGCAAAGGCAATTTTGATTTTAATAAAGACAGATTTGTCAATATTGTTGGTACGCGCCATGCGACAGAATATGGTAAAGAGATTACAGAAAATCTGATTGCAGATTTAGCAAAATATAATGTAAATCTAGTGAGCGGTCTGGCATATGGAATTGATATATGCGCACACAAAGCAGCTTTCAAACATGACATCCAGAACATCGCCGTATTAGCACATGGACTGGATAGGGTTTATCCCGTCTATCATAAAAGTATTGCTGAAAAGTTGCAGCAGAATGGTGCACTTGTTTCAGATTTTTTAAGTGAAACAAATCCAGACCGCCAGAATTTTCCAAGCAGAAATAGGATTGTTGCCGGCATGACAGATGCTACCATAGTAATAGAATCTGCTGTTGCCGGCGGTGCGTTGATTACTGCAGAAATTGCTAATTCATATAACAGAGATGTATTTGCTTTTCCTGGGAAAATAAATGATGAATATTCACAAGGTTGTTTAAAATTGATTAAAAATCATAAAGCGAATCTGGTCACGAATGCACAGGATATTATTGAATGTATGAATTGGGATTCAGATAAAATTGAAATAAAAAAAGAATCAATCCAACCACAGCTTTTTATCGAATTAAATGAACAAGAAAAGCCTGTTTTTGATCTTTTAAAGAAAAATGAGAAGATGCATATTGATGAACTGACAATAAAAACTAATATGTCTCAAAGTATGTTGTCAGGTATTTT